>JAFUAE010000049.1 GCA_017460845.1 Lachnospiraceae bacterium | reverse complement strand
TGCTGCGGATACCGAAAGAGATAAATGGATGACTGCGCAGGAAGCTCTTGATTATGGCATTATAGACCGTATCATAGACAATCATTAAGGAGATACCTATTTATGGCCGGAAAAGCACCGGAGAGCAGGATCAGATGCAGTTTTTGCGGTAAATCCCGCGGTCAGGTCCAGAAGCTGATCGCAGGCTTGAACAATACTTATATTTGCGACGAATGTATCGAGCTTTGCAACGAAATCCTGCAGGAAGAGATGGAAAACAGCTTCGGGAGCAGGAATGCCGCAAGCGGCATTAAGCTTCAGAAGCCGAAGGATATTAAAGAATTTCTTGATGAATACGTAATCGGACAGGACGAGGCGAAAAGAGTCCTTTCCGTTGCTGTATATAATCACTACAAGCGTATTACCGGAGATGTATCGGATATTGACGTACAGAAGAGCAATATCCTGATGATCGGACCTACCGGATCAGGCAAGACCTATCTGGCGCAGAGCCTTGCAAAAATGCTTGGCGTGCCGTTTGCGATTGCTGATGCCACATCGCTGACAGAGGCGGGCTATGTTGGAGAGGACGTTGAAAATATTCTTCTGAAGCTGATCCAGGCCGCTGATTATGACATTGAAAAGGCACAGCTCGGCATCATTTATATCGATGAGATCGACAAGATCACAAAGAAGTCGGAAAATGTCTCTATTACAAGAGATGTATCCGGTGAGGGCGTCCAGCAGGCGCTGCTGAAGATCATCGAGGGGACCGTTGCATCGGTTCCGCCGCAGGGCGGCAGAAAGCATCCGCATCAGGAGATGATGAGTATTGATACGACCAACATCCTCTTCATCTGCGGAGGCGCATTTGACGGTCTCGAGAAGATAATCAGCCAGAGAGTTTCTGCGGGCGGCATCGGTTTCGGAGCGGAATTGGCCAACAAGGCGGAAGAGAATTATGATGATCTGGTCAGACAGGTAGAACCGGAGGATCTGACGAAATTCGGACTGATCCCCGAGTTTATCGGACGTGTGCCGATCACGGTAGCGCTTCGTTCCCTGGATGAGGATGCCCTCGTCAGGATCCTCAAGGAGCCCAGAAATGCCCTGTCCAAGCAGTATATCAAGCTGTTTGACATTGACGGCGTCAAGCTTACTTTTGACGATGACGCGCTTCGTGCAGTCGCGGCCAAGGCAGTCAAAAAGAAGACCGGTGCGAGAGGCCTCCGGACGATCCTGGAAGCTGTTATGCTGAATGTGATGTATGAGATCCCGTCCGATCCTACGATCGAGTCGGTCAGGATCACCAAGTCCTGTATTGAGGATGGAACGGATCCTGAGATCACACGCAGACCGGGCACCGAAAAGAAAGATGCAGATATAGATATGATCGAGCCGCTGAATCTTTCGGCGGTCAACAGCTGAGGGACTGTGATGGAACAGAAACCCGGGATAGTAGTAAGAAAAGCCGAGCTCGAGACGGTATGCGGCATTAAAAGCACCTTTCCCGTGCATGAGATCCCGGAATTTGCATTTGCAGGGAAATCAAATGTCGGAAAGTCCAGTCTGATCAATGCGCTTCTTCAGAGAAAGGCGCTTGCGAGGACATCCGCTTCACCCGGCAAAACGCAGACGATCAATTTCTACAACCTCAACGATGCCTGCTATCTGGTTGATCTGCCGGGCTACGGCTATACGAAGATCGCCGAATCGGTAAAGGCTGACTGGGGCAGGATGGTAGAGCGGTATTTAAAGCAGAGCAGGTCTCTTCGCAGGATTTTTCTGCTGGTCGATATCAGGCATAGGCCGTCTGCCGATGACAGGATGATGTACGACTGGATCCTGTCAAAGGGATTCAAACCGGTCGTGATCGCCACAAAAGCCGACAAGCTCGGCAAGAATGATACACCGAAGTCTCTCAGGCTGATCAGGGAGACCCTGGATTTAAAAGGAAATGATATTCTGATCCCGTTTTCATCAGAGTCTAAGTCGGGACGCGAGGATATCTATCAATTATTGGAGGAAGATTTGTGATGGCTAAGATTACTATGCATGACGGAAGCATTCAGGAAGTTGCTGAAAATGAAGAGCTTTATCTTTCCACCCTCCGTCACAGCTGTTCGCATGTGCTTGCACAGGCTGTAAAGCATATTTATCCGAATGCAAAGCTTGCAATCGGACCCTCCATCGCCGACGGATTTTATTACGACATTGATTTTGAAGAGCCGATTTCCGAGAAGGATCTTGAGGGCATTGAGAATGAAATGCGCAAAATCGTCAAGGCCAAGGAGAAGATCGAATATTTTGCACTGCCGAGAGAAGAAGCCGTTAAGCTTATGACGGATCTCGAAGAGCCGTATAAGGTCGAGCTGATCAATGATCTGCCTGAGGGAGAACTGATTTCATTCTTCCGTCAGGGCGACTTTACGGATCTGTGCGCCGGACCGCATCTGCAGAATACCGGCGAAGTCGGAAAAGCATTCAAGCTTCGTACGCTTGCAGGCGCATACTGGAGAGGCTCCGAGAAGAACAAGATGCTTACCCGCATCTACGGTACGGCTTTCCTGAGCAAGGAAGAGCTGCAGGAGTATCTGGACAGAATGGAAGAGGCCAAGAAGCGTGATCACCGTAAGATCGGCAGAGATCTCGGCCTGTTTATGTTCAGCGATTACGGCCCGGGCTTCCCGTTCTTCCTTCCGAACGGCATGGTGCTCAGAAATACCCTGATGGATTTCTGGAGAAAGAAGCATTACGCGAACGGATATGTGGAAATTTCCACACCGGTCATCCTGAATAAGACGCTCTGGGAGACCTCAGGTCACTGGGATCACTACAGCGAGAACATGTATACGACCAAGATCGATGAGGAGGATTTCTGCATTAAGCCGATGAACTGCCCCGGATCGATCCTGGTATACCAGAGTGAGCCGAGATCCTATAAGGATCTGCCGCTTAGACTGGCTGAGTGCGGACTCGTACACAGACATGAAAAGCGCGGCGAGCTGCACGGACTGATGAGAGTGCGCTGCTTCACGCAGGATGATGCGCATACCTATATCACTCCGGATCAGATCCAGGAGGAAGTCATGGCGATCTCCAGGCTGATCAATGAGTTCTATCAGGTATTCGGCTTCGAGTATCATATCGAGCTGTCCACACGTCCGGAGAGCTCCATGGGTTCCGATGAAGACTGGGAGAGAGCTGAAAGTGCACTGAAGGCTGCAATTGAAGCCATGAATCTTCCTTATGTGATCAACGAGGGAGACGGAGCCTTCTACGGACCGAAGATCGACTTCCACGTCAAGGACTGCATCGGCAGGACCTGGCAGTGCGGAACGATCCAGCTGGATTTCCAGCTTCCGCAGAGATTCGGTCTGGAGTACATGGGCGCTGACGGCGAAAAGCATCAGCCGATCATGATCCACCGTGTATGCTTCGGTTCCGTGGAGAGATTCATCGGCATTATCACAGAGCATTTTGCAGGCGCATTCCCGACCTGGCTGGCACCGGTACAGATCAAGATCCTTCCGGTTTCCGACAAGTTTATGGGATATGCCGAAGAGGTGTGCGCTGCGATCCAGAAGGCAGGCCTGCGCGTGAAGCTGGATACCCGTTCCGAAAAGCTCGGCTGGAAGATCCGCGAGGCACAGAAGGAAAAGGTTCCTTACATGCTGATCGTCGGCGAAAAGGATATGAATGACAAGACCGTATCCGTCAGGTCCAGGGCAAACGGCGACGAGGGCGCAACCTCACTCGAGAGCTTCATTGCAAGAGTCAGGGATGAAGTTGATGCTGTAATTAATGCTTGACAAAGAAAACGATACCATATATACTTGCAATGTTGTTTTGAGAAAAAGGAGGTGTAGACATGTCAATCTGCCCAAAAAATAGATCATCCAGAGCAAGACGTGATTCAAGAAGAGCAAACTGGAAGATGAATGCAGTCAATCTTGTAAAGTGCAGTAAGTGCGGAGCACTTGTTATGCCTCACAGAGTCTGCAAGGCTTGCGGTTCTTATAATAAGCGTGAGATCGTTAAGATCGAGGCTTGATATTCACGATAGTTCGATTAACAGGGCTTCCGGGTTTTCCGGGAGCCTTTCTTATAAAACGGATTTCATTAATAATTATTAATGCTCAGGTCACGGCAGAGCCCGGTGGGGCGGCCGTGAAAACCCATAATCAAGGATTCCACAGAAAAGGAGATCACCGATGGTACATATTGCGGTCGATATCATGGGCGGGGATTTTTGCCCGAACTCAAATCTGGAGGGAGCTTATGATGCCCTGCAGGCTGACAAAGATATTTTCCTGCTCCTTGCAGGCCCGGAGGAAACGATCCGGGAGGCTGTCGGAGCGTGGAGCAGGGAACTGCAGGACCGCGTGAGCATCATACCGGCCTCCGAGGTGATTACGACTGAAGAAGCACCGGTAGCTGCCGTGAGAAAGAAAAAGGATTCCAGCCTGGCCGTCGGTGCCCGTCTCGTCAGGGAAGGCAAGGCTTCAGCACTGATTTCCGCAGGCTCAACGGGAGCCATCCTGGCTGCGGGACAGCTGATCGTCGGCAGACTGCCCGGCGTACAGAGACCTCCGCTGGCAGCGATGCTTCCGACGCAGAAAGGACCGAAGCTTTTCCTGGATCTTGGTGCAAATGTGGATGCAAAGCCGGAATGGCTCTGCCAGTTTGCACGCATGGGAACCATTTATATGGAAAGGGTCCAGCATATTGCCTCACCTTCCGTCAAGCTCGTAAACCTCGGCGTTGAAGAGGAAAAGGGAAATGCGCTGATCAAGGCTGCCAACCCGATGCTCAGGGAAATGGAAGGCATTAATTATCAGGGCTTTATCGAAAGCCGGGACGTTATTATGGGAGAGGCCGATATCATCGTGGCGGATGCATTTACCGGGAATGCGATCCTCAAAACGATCGAGGGAACGGTTGAGTTTGTAATGAATGCGATGAAGGATGTCTTCAAGACCTCCTTCCTGACGGCGCTCGGCGCGCTTGCCATCAAAAAACCGCTCAAAGAAAAGGTGCGCGGCTTCAAGGCCTCGGAGCACGGCGGCGCCATGCTGCTCGGGCTGAACGGCCTTGTCATGAAGTGCCATGGAAATGCAGGACGTGAAGACATTAAGAATGCGATCCTGAAGAGTGCCCAGTTTGTGCGCGAGGATGTGTGCGGACGTATCCGTGATGCATTCACGGAGGCGGATACAGGCGGCGATGGATCCGATGTATAATATAAATAATTATTGATATGATCCGTTCCCGCTGGTAATCAGCCGGGTGCTCCGGTATGCAACTGGCTGAATAATAAAACATCCCGGGGTGCGCGGGCATCCGGAACCGGAAAAGAACTGGTTGAATATTAACTGCGGATATAGTATAAAAGTTTATAATCGCAGTAATGCGAAAATCAAGTATCTAAAAGGAATAATAAAATGGAATTTGAAAAACTGGCAAATATTATCGCGGATACACTTTCTGTCGATCCTGAAGAAATCACTATGGAAACATCCTTTGCAGATGACCTCGGAGCGGATTCCTTAGATCTCGTGGAAATCGTCGTAGCTCTGGAAGATGAGCTTGATATCTCGATCAGCGATGAAGAACTGCCCGAGATCAAGACAGTCGGTGATGCTTACGAACTGATCAGAGCGAACCTGTGATCGGGTTCTCGTTCTGCTTATGATCAGAGATTTAGAAAAATTCCAGACAGTCACAGGATACCGGTTCCATGATCCGTCTCTTCTGAAGCAGGCCATGATCCATCCTTCCTACAGCGGAGAGATGCACATGCAGAGATTCGAAAGCAATCAGAGACTGGAGTTTCTGGGAGATGCCGTTTTGGAACTGGTGATTTCCGAGTATTTATATCAGGTACATCCTAAGGTTGAAGAGGGAGAGCTTACAAGAAAGCGCTCCTCTCTTGTTTTTGAGGCTGCATTGGAGGTATGTGCAAGGTCGATCGGCCTCGGCGATTATCTTTATCTCGGCAGGGGTGAAGATGCAGGCATGGGCAGGGAAAAGCCCTCCATTCTCTCGGATGCGTTTGAGGCCGTGATCGGCGCCGTATATCTTGACGGCGGTTTTGACAGTGCCAGGGATTTTATCCATCGTTTCGTAATCGAAAATATTGATGAGATGAGCCTGCTCCGGGACGGCAAGAGCCTGATCCAGAAGTATATACAAAGCCAGCCCGACAAAAAGCTGGAATATAAAGTATATGAAGCCGGTGCTCCCGGAAACGCAGAGCGTTTTCATGCCGGATTGTATATTGATGACCAGTTGATTTCCGAGGGGACCGGACAGTCGAAAAAGAATGCGGAACAGGATGCGGCAGTCCGCGCCTGCAGAATATTGCAGATCAAATAACGCATTCCCTTATCTTAAAATAGTAATGTATTTAAAAAGTATTGAAATCCAGGGGTTTAAGTCATTTGCACATAAAACCCAGATGAATTTTAATAATGGAGTCACCGCAATTGTCGGGCCGAACGGCTCCGGCAAATCCAATATTTCAGATGCAGTGCGCTGGGTGCTGGGCGAACAGAAGGTCAAACAGCTCAGGGGCGCTGCAATGCAGGATGTGATTTTTGCAGGCACTGAGCTAAGAAAGGCTCAGGGCTTTGCTTTTGTTTCCATTACTCTGGATAACTCGGACCGCGCGCTGCCGGTGGATTATACGGAAGTGACGGTGTCCCGCAAGCTTTTCCGTTCCGGAGAATCCGACTATATGATCAACGGCCAGTCGGTAAGGCTTAAGGATGTCCAGGAGCTGTTTTATGATACCGGTATCGGCCGGGAAGGCTATTCCATCATCGGCCAGGGTCAGATCGACGCCATCATCAACGGCCGTCCGCAGGAAAGGCGAGGACTGTTTGATGAAGCAGCCGGCATTGTAAAATTCAAAAAGAGAAAAGCGGCGGCCATTAAACGTCTCGAAAGCGAAAAAGAGAATATGGTCCGCATTTCGGATATCCTGAGTGAGCTCGAAAAAAGGCTCAGGCCCCTGGAGAGACAGTCCGAAACCGCAAAGGTTTATCTGAAGCTGAGGGATGAGCAGAAAAAGCTGGATCTGAATCTGTTTATCCGTCAGACGGAAACGCTTCTCAATGAGCTGGAAAAATCCAAGAATAATCTTGAGATCGTGCGGGCATCCCTGGAGGAGACCGAGGAAGAAAATGACAGGCTGAAGGATTCGGCGTCCCATATTTTTGACAGGATCCAGGACATTGACACCCGGATCGAAGAAAAAAGAAATGAGCAGTCCAAGGCAGTCCTGCTGAAAGAAAATCTCAACGGACAGATCAGTGTCAGCGAAGCTGAGATCAGAGCCGACAGAGAAACGGCGGAAAGACTTGAGGAACAGATCGGCAGACTTCAGAAAGAGAGAAACGAGCTGCTTCAGACAGCCGCAAAATTCCTCGGGTCCCTTGCCGAGCTGGACGAGTCCCTGGATCTGGTTGAGGATGATAATGACGGCAATATCGTCGATTTTACGGATATCAGCGTCCTGAAGGCCAACATTTCCGCATTCCGCAAAAAACTGGCGGATATCGGCATTCATGATTTTGAAGACAGCCATGATGCCGCGCCGGAGAATGAGCGTCGGGACCAGAGCATGAATGCAGGATCCGAAACAGCTGAGGACGACGATGAAGAGACTGCATTCGTCCTTCCGGACTGGATGCGCCAGATTAAGAATAAACGGGATGATCTTGCCGAGATCCGGGAAAAGGAGGAACGGACCTCCGAATGGCTGAACAGGGCGACGGATGAGTATAATCAGCTCACGAAGACGGTCAGAGGCCTCGAAAATGAACTGAATGAGCAGATCAACCGTTATGCCGGTGTCCATGCAACCCTGGAGAGTGTCAGAAATATTGCGGAAAGATATGAAGGCTACGGAGAAAGTATCCGTGCCCTGATGCGCGAGAAGAGCCGCTTTCAGGGCATCCGGGGAGTCGTGGCGGATCTTCTGAGCACTCCGAAGGAATACGAGACTGCAATCGAGATCGCACTCGGAGCGCGTATTCAGTATATTGTGTCGGATCACGAAAGCAGTGCAAAGGAATGCATTGAATACCTCAAAAAGACCAGACAGGGACGTGCGACCTTCCTGCCGCTGGATTCTATTCATTTCCGTGAACAGCAGGAACTGAAAAATGCAGTCAGGGAACCCGGAGCGGTCGGCATAGCGAGCGAGCTGACGGAAGCCGCGGACGAATTTACCGAGCTGAAAAAATATCTGCTGGGATCGATACTGGTTGTGGACGGGATCGATCATGCTCTTGCCATTGCGCGCAAATACAGGCATACGATCAGGATCGTGACGCTGGAAGGGGAACTGCTTTCCCCGGGAGGCTCCATATCCGGAGGCGCTTATAAAAATAACTCCAGGCTGATGGGAAGAAAACGCGAGATCACGGAACTCGAGGGAAAGCTTTCACAGATCAGCAGGAAGCGCGATGAGATCAGGGAGAGGATCAGCCGGCAGGAAAAACTGATTCAGGAAAAATCAGCGGAGATCGATGACCTGAACGCATCCATGAAACAGATCGCCGATGAGCGGAACAGACTCAGCTTCGGCATTACCTCCGATATGAAGGTGAAATTCTCGGAGCTTCAGCAGAATATCGGTTTTGCAGGAGAGAATATCGACAGAGTTACCGGCTCCGTACATAACTGCAGTACCGAGCTCGAAAGGTCCGAAGAGGAGCTGTCCGGATGCCGGAAACGGCTCGAGGATGCCGAAAGCAGTATCCGTGCAAGAAAGCAGGATATCGAATACATTGAGGCGGAGCTCGAAAAATCAGAGCAGCAGCTTGCCGAGATCCTTGCTCAAAAGGAAAAGCTTTCCGGCGAACAGAGTGAATTTGCAAAGCGAAAAGAAGAACTCTCCGAATCCATCCTGGCACTCCAGAAGGATGTGATAAGGCTTGAGAACCAGGTGGAAAAACAGCAGCAGAAGCTGGATGATGAGACCACCTATATCTGGAACGAATACGAAATGAGCCTCAGCGCCGCCGGCGAATACAGAGACGATTCTCTCGGCAGCACGGCTGCTATGAAGACAAGGCTGAATACGGTCAGGTCGGAGATACGCCAGCTCGGCCCTGTCAATGTGCAGGCAATCGAGGAATATAAAGAAGTATCGGAACGATACGAATTTATGAAAAAGCAGCATGATGATCTTGCGGCCTCCGAGCAATCGATCATCGGTATCATCGAAGAGCTTGATGCCGGGATGAAGAAGCAGTTCGACGAGCAGTTTGCCCATATTAAAGAGCAGTTCCGTGAGGTCTTCCGGGAACTGTTCGGCGGAGGCGAAGCGGATCTGGATCTGGTTTATGATCCGGACGCGGAGGACGGAGCCGATGAGCTGGAGGCGGGTATTTCCATCATGGTCCAGCCGCCCGGCAAAAAGCTGCAGAATATTATGCAGCTGTCCGGCGGAGAGAAGGCACTGACTGCGATCTCACTCCTATTTGCGATCCAGAATCTGAAGCCGTCGCCGTTCTGCCTGCTCGATGAAATCGAGGCAGCACTGGATGACTCCAACGTCATCAGGTTTGCCGGCTATCTGCATAAGCTGACGGATCATACCCAGTTTATAGTGATCACGCACAGGCGCGGAACCATGGAATCGGCGGACCGGCTCTACGGCGTCACCATGCAGGAAAAAGGCATAACCAAACTGGTTTCCGTAGATCTGGTCAGCGATCAGCTGAGCTGAGGCTGCAAATGGCTAAAGGACTGGGGATCTTCGATTATCCTGCTGAAGAATTCCGGGAATCAGGCAGAGGTTCCTGTCCTGAAAAGTCCGGCTGAATGCAGCCCGGGAGGATACATATGGGTTTTTTTGACAAACTGAAGGAAGGGCTCGGAAAAACCAGGCAGAATATTGCCAACGGCCTGGACGAGCTTTTCGGTACCTATGAGAGAATAGACGAATACTTTTATGAAGATCTGGAGGAGGTCCTGGTCCTCGCGGATGTAGGAGCTGATGCGACGAAGAAGATTATCCGCCGCATGAAGGAAAAGGTCTACGAGGAAAACATCAGGGATCAGGCAGGCGCTAAAAACGCCCTGATCGAATCTCTGGCGGAATCGCTCAGGGGCATCGATACAGCGGAAGAAGATCCGGATGAGAGAAAAGTACTGCTTGTGATCGGCGTGAACGGCGTGGGCAAGACGACCTCCATCGGGAAGCTTGCCATGAATTATAAGAATCAGGGTAAGAAAGTGATTCTTGCGGCAGCGGATACCTTTCGCGCCGGCGCCAGGGAACAGCTTGAAATCTGGGCGGAACGCTGCGGATGCGATATCATCGGTCACCCGGAGGGGGCGGATCCGGCTGCAGTCGTGTACGACGCGGTGTCCGCATTTGAAGGGAAACAGGCAGATATCCTGATCTGCGACACAGCAGGCAGACTTCATAATAAAAAGAACCTGATGGATGAGCTTGCCAAAATCAACAGGATCTTTGAGAAAAAACTGCCCGGCATCCGCAAGGAGGTGCTCCTGGTACTGGATGCGACGACCGGACAGAATGCGCTGTCCCAGGTAAGGGAATTCAAGCAGGTCTGCGATCCCGATGGCATCATCCTGACCAAAATGGACGGCTCCGCCAAGGGCGGCATCGTCATTGCTATTGCCGAAGAATTCAAGATTCCGGTAAAATATATCGGAGTGGGTGAACATGCGGAAGATCTGCAGAAATTCTCCGCGGAGGATTTCCTGAAGGCAATCTTTTTCAGCGAAGAAGACGGACAGTGATCAGGAACACGAAACAGGCGGCGGGCCGGCCGGGTCTCCCGGCATCAGGCTGTTGAACTTAAAACCGAAACAGGGAGTTTGAAGGGAAATTTAATGGGATTCAAATACAGAATTATGACAGATTCCTCAGCGGATATGCTGCCGGAATTCGCAGCAGCAGAGGAAATAGGGATCATCCCGATGAGTTATACGATCGGTGAGGAGCAGTTTAACTGCGATCATGTGGAAACGGACGAGGAACGCAGACGTTTTTATCAGGCCCAGAGGGATGGAAAGGATACACATACGGCACAAGTCAATCTGCAGGACTGCATTGACCGCTTTTCGGCGCTTGCCGCGACAGGTGAGTCGATCCTGTTTCTTTCTCTTTCCGGAGGACTCTCCGGCTCCTATAATACTTCCCGTATGGCTGCAGACCTTGTCATGGAGGATTACCCGGATGTCGAGATCAGGTGCGTAGATAGCTCGGCTGCAACCGGCGGACTCGGCATGCTGCTGGAGCTTGCGGCAATGAAAAGGAGCGAAGGACTGTCTGTTTCTGAAAATGCTGCCTGGCTCGAGGAGAATAAGCTTCGCATCCAGCACTGGTTTATGGTGGACGACCTGATGTTCCTGCGTAAGGGCGGAAGACTTTCCGCGACTTCCGCAGTCCTGGGTACGGCACTCAGCATTAAGCCGATCCTGAAAATCGAGGCGGACGGAACCCTGAATAACTTTGCAAGAAAACGCAGCGCGAAGCTTGCCATGCTCTCGCTCCTTCAGCATTACCAGGAAAGCTCCCTGAAAGAAGAGGGAGAGATCCTCTATGTTGTCCACAGCGATAATGACGCGGCGGCGGAATTCCTGGAGGCCGAGCTTAAGAAGATCAACCCTTCCTGCAAGATCCGCAGAGTTCAGCTGACACCCGTGATCGGGGCGCATACAGGACCCGGCATGTGCGCGGTGGTGAATCTTTCTCCGCCGGAGCTTGCAAGGAAATAAATAAATGTGATAATGTATTGATTTGGAGTTTAACCATTGAGCCGGGTGTCCGGCTTCAGATAGGCTTAATAGAAACATGTGATCGCTGATAATCAGGAGGCAAAGCAGCAATGAGATATAATTTTGCAAAGATCGAGCCAAAGTGGCAGAAGAAGTGGGAAGATGCAAAGGCTTTCCAGGCTGTTGATTTTTCCGAAAAGAAAAAGTGGTACGGACTGGTTGAATTCCCATATCCTTCAGGCGCAGGAATGCATGTCGGACACATTAAGGCGTATTCGAGTATCGAAGTACTGGCAAGAAAGCGCCGTATGCAGGGCTACAATGTGCTGTTCCCGATCGGATTTGATTCCTTCGGGCTTCCTGCGGAAAACTATGCGATCAAAACCAATACCCATCCGCATGTAATTACGGAAAAGAATATCGTTCATTTTTCAGACCAGCTGAAGAAGGTCGGATTCTCCTTTGACTGGGACCGCGAATTCGCGACCTCCCGCAAGGACTATTATAAATGGACCCAGTGGATCTTCCTGAAGCTCTTCGATAACGGACTTGTATTCAGGGCAAAGACCCTGGTCAATTACTGCCCGCACTGCAAGGTCGTTCTTTCCAATGAGGATTCCCAGGGCGGCAAATGCGATATCTGCCACAGCGATGTTGTCCAGCTTCCGAAGGATGTCTGGTACCTGCGCATTACGCAGTATGCCGACAAGCTTCTGTACGGACTTGATGATGTGGATTATCCGGAGAGCGTCAAGCAGCAGGAGGTTTCCTGGATCGGCCGTTCCACCGGCGCATTCGTAGACTTCACGGTAAGCCCGGATAAGGGCGGTAATGCCGAGAAGCTTGAGATCTATACCACACGTCCGGATACACTTTACGGAGTAACATTTATGGTCGCGGCTCCCGAGCATCCGATCCTGGACGGAATGAAGGATTCCATCACCAACTGGAAGCAGATCGAAGAGTACAGGGCGGAATGTGCAAAGAAGACCGAGTTTGAACGTACTCAGCTTGTCAAGGATAAGACAGGCGTACGCGTCGAGGGCATTCACGCGGTCAATCCTGTTAACGGCAAGGAGATCCCGCTCTTCATTGCGGATTATGTCATGATGGGCTACGGTACCGGCGCAATTATGGCTGTACCTGCCCATGACCAGAGAGACTATGATTTCGCAAAGGCATTCGGCATTGACATTATCCAGGTCATCGAGGGCGGAGACATTTCAAAAGAGGCATACACAGGCGACGGAAAAATGATCAACTCCGATTTCCTGAATGCATATGACAAGAAAAAGGATTCCATCGAGGCCATGCTGAACTGGCTTGAGGAAAAGGGCATCGGACATAAGGGCGTCCAGTATAAGATGAAGGACTGGGCGTTCAACCGCCAGCGTTACTGGGGCGAGCCGATCCCGCTGGTACACTGCCCGGTATGCGGTACGGTAGGCGTGCCTTATGACCAGCTTCCGCTGGAGCTTCCGGAGGTGGAAAACTTTGAGCCGGGTACAGACGGACAGTCCCCGCTTGCGCATATTGAGAGCTTTGTCAACTGCAGCTGCCCGAAGTGCGGCGGCCCTGCCCGGAGGGAGACGGATACCATGCCTCAGTGGGCAGGTTCTTCCTGGTATTTCCTGCGTTTTGTGGACGCACACAATGACAAGGCATTTGCAGACCGCGCCAAGATCGATTACTGGATGCCGGTGGATCATTACAACGGAGGAATGGAGCATGTGACGAGACATCTGCTGTATTCGAGATTCTGGCATCATTTCCTTTATGATATCGGCGAGGTCAATACGCCGGAGCCGTATGCCAAGAGATCCTATCAGGGCCTGATCCTCGGCTCTGACGGCGAGAAGATGTCCAAATCCAAGGGAAATGTCATCGATCCGCTGGATATTGTAAATGTTTACGGCGCTGATGCGCTGCGCACCTATGTCATGTTCATGGGCGACTACGGCAGCGCGGCTCCGTGGAGTGATGAGTCCTTAAAGGGATGCAAGAGATTCCTTGACAGGACGGCGGCGCTTCTCGACATCATGAAGGATGGCGATGAAGATCCGGAAATGGAGATCAAAGTTCACAAGACGATCAAAAAGGTCTCCGAAGACATTGAGAACATGAAGTTCAATACCGCGATTGCGGCGCTGATGTCCCTGATCAACGACTTTACGAAGAAGGGCGAGATCTCGAGATTCGACCTGATCACATTTATCAAGCTGCTGAGCCCGTTTGCTCCGCATCTGACAGAGGAAATGTGGGAAGAGCTCGGAGAGAATCCGGACGGGACGACCTTCCTGACGCTTTCCGCATGGCCGGAATATGATGAGGCCAAGACGGTTGACGCAACGATCGAGATCGGCGTGCAGGTAAACGGAAAGGTCCGCGGAACGATCAGACTTCCGAAGGACTGCGAAAAGGATGCAGCACTGTCTGCAGCCAAGGAAGATCCGAATGTGGCAAAATTCCTGGAGGGTAAGACTCTGGTCAAGGAAGTCTATGTGCCGGGCCGCATCCTGAACTTTGTGGTGAAGTAAGATTCAGAGTAAATAGACAGGATCAGGCTGATATTGTTAAACACCGTGACCGGCGTTGTGACAAATCAGCCGGATCCTTTTGTATATTTGCCGGGATCTTGCAGATTGGTCATTTGACATGACAGTGAAGCATGGAGGGACCAGGAAACCGATGATAAAAATGCTTAAAAAACTCATACTGGCCGCGCTGGTTCTGCCGGCCGTACTGCTGATCCCTTCGGCTGCAGCATTTGCAGCTCCGGGAGGATGGCAGCAGGAAGCATACAGCGGCAGATGGCGCTGGGTTATGGCGGGCGGATATTATTACTTTGACTGCTGGCAGTGGCTGGACGGCAACCATGACGGCATCTGCGAGTGCTATTATTTTGATCCGGAAGGATATTGCCTGCAGAATACAAAAACGCCTGACGGCTACTATGTCAATGCTGACGGCGCATGGATCGTAAACGGCGTGGTTCAGACGAAAACATCGACCGAGCTGCAGGCTCTGGCCAATAATACGTCTTATGCGGGCGTGTTCGGGGATGAGCACGGAGAAGTGACCGTGACAATCACAGAGATCGGCGGCGGAAGATACCAGGTCAGGGTGGATTTTTTCTGGGCTCTGCTGACAGACAACAGCGTCGGTTATGTTTCTTCCGATAAGAAGCTGTATTTCAGGGGCACTGATTCCGCAGGGGAAGAGCTTTACGGCGCTTTTTGCAGGGAGGATCAAAAAAATACCTATCAGCTGAATGTGGCGTATTCGGACTGGAATCATATCATTCCGCATGATACGATCAAAAAACTGAGGAGGAAGGGATAAGCGTCAGTCAGGATGGAAAGCGGAAACGAAAAACAGAAAATGCTGACGATCCTTGCGACCAGCGATCTGCACGGAAAGTTTTATCCCTGGAATTATGCACAGAATGAAAATGATCTTTCGGGAAGCATGGCCCAGCTGCTTCCGGCGATCCGCGAACGCTATCATAAGGAGGATACGATCCTTGTTGATGCCGGGGATACGATCCAGGACAATGCTGCCGAGATCTTTCTGGATGAAAAGATCCATCCGATGATCGCCGCCCTGAATTATCTGGGCTATGATGTCTGGACGAGCGGCAACCATGATTATAATTTCGGACTTGATGAGACGAAAAGATGCATTGAGGGCTTTGCCGGAAAGGCGCTGATCGGCAATGTATATGAACGAAGCGGCCGGCCGCTCGCGGACGGATATACGATACTGGAGCGCGGCGGCATACGCGTTGCTGTCATCGGCATGGTCACGCCCAATATTGACCGCTGGGACCGCGCAAACCTTGCAGGCTGCAGGGTGACCGATCCGGTGGAGGAGACAGGCAGGATCCTGGAGAAGATCGACGGACAGTATGATGTCCTGATCGGCGCTTTGCACATGGGCCTGCGCAATGAATACGGAAGGCCGGATTCCGGCATCGATGATTTTACAAGGGCTTTTCCGCAGTTTGACCTGATCGTGGGCGCACATGAGCATTTCCGGATCGAAGGACAGGTGATCAACGGCGTCATAGTCGTTGAGAATCGGGAACAGGCGCAGACCATGTGCGAGGTGACTCTGACACTGAGTCCGGAATCTGGTTCTGAAGGGACGGCTGAATGTGCAGAAGAACGGTGTGAAACCGGTCTTAAAACGGGCCGGAAATGGCGTGTCACGGACCGAAAGGTACGGATGATCGATGTAAGCACCTATGAGCCTGACGGAGAATTTCTCCGTGCATTTGCTCCTTACCATGAAAGAGCGGTCAGGGATGCGGAAAAAGCTGTCGGCGTACTGGAGGGAGGCCCGCTGGTGCCGCCGGATGAGATAAAGGGGATCCCGACCGCACAGATACAGGATACTGCGCTGAGCGACCTGATCAATGAGGTGCAGCTCTATTATTCCGGGGCGGATGTTTCGGCCTGCTGCCTGTACGATCTGGATGCCAACATTCAGCCGGGACCGATCCGGAAATGTGATGTCGCCCACATTTACAAGCATCCGAATACACTGGTCAAGCTGAAAATGACAGGAGCGCAGCTTAAGCGATATATGGAATGGTCGGCCCGATATTATAATACTTTCCGGGCCGGGGATCTGACGGTGTCTTTTAATCCGGAGATCCGGGCTTACAGCTATGACATATTTTCCGGGGTAAACTATGAAATTGACATTTCCAGGGAAGCAGGCAGCCGGATACGGAATCTTTGCTGGCCGGACGGAAGACCGGTACAGGATGCGGAAGAGCTTACCGTGGCGGTCAGTAATTACCGCTATGCAGCGCAATTAAGTGCTCCAGGCGAGGTTTATTCGGAGAATGAAGCGCTTCCGGTGCTGATGGAAAGTGAAGTCAGCAGCTATATCGGCGGCATACGGGAACTGATCATGGATTATATCGTCATTGCAAAGGACAGAGTTATCATTGCAAAGACGGATCATAACTGGAGACTCACGGGTATGGACTGGGATCCGGCGCTTCATCAGAGGGTGGCGGAGCTGGCTGCGGCCGGACTGCTGAAAATCGAGGCCTCCGCCAACGGGCGCACGCCGAATATCAGGCCGGTCAGGGAAGAGGATCTTTTAGGATTGTAATGAACCCGCTCCTATAAGATTTTTAAAAATATGGTTTTATCAGCATCAAAAAAAACACCTTGGTTATAAATTCAGAATTTCTCAAAATATATAACCATCATTTTTTCTCATCGTCCTATAAAGAATTATGTTGCAGATATTTATAGGCAAAACCCGATAAGAATCGTTGCATTCGATCCGCGGAGCGAAGCAGTTTTGGTTATAAGATTATGAGTTGTATTTTTTTATAGGTAAGGCGTCAATTATTCATACCTATAAAAAATGTGGTTTTTGATATTCTTCACAGGATTTGTGAAAATAGTGGTGATAAATATTTTTAATGATGCTGATTTATAGGTTTCTCTGCATTTGCAATGCATTTTAACGCATCATCATAGATGTTATCGGGCTTTCACGTCAAGATTCCGGGGACAGAGGTCCCTTTTCCGGACAATAGCAGGCAAGCTGGATAGTTGCACTGAACAGAAACGGAACGCTGAACAGAAGCGGAACGCTGAACAGAAATGAAACTATGGGTGTCAAGATTTTCTACTTGACACCCCTCTTTTCTTTCTATATAATTACCGTCGTTATGGAAAAAATCGTCAGACAGGGAATGTTATATGATTTGTACGGCGAGCTCCTCACGGAACACCAGAGAAGTGTTTACGGGGATCTGGTCAATGATGATCTGTCCCTTTCTGAGATCGCTGAGATCCATGGCATTACCAGACAGGGCGTGCATGATCTGATCAAGCGCTGCGACCGGATCCTGGAGGACTATGAGAGCAAGCTGCATCTGCTCGAGAAGAAACTGGCAGAGGATAATTGAGTATGGCTTTTGAAAGCTTATCTGATAAATTACAGAATATTTTCAAAAACCTTCGTGGAAAAGGCAGACTGAGCGCAGAGGATGTTCATGACGCCATGCGTGAAGTCAAGCTGGCTTTGCTGGAGGCGGATGTCAACTTCAAGGTCGTCAAGAAGTTCGTGAAGGAAACGGAACAGAAGGCGATCGGCGCTGAGATCCTGAACAGTCTTTCTCCTGCACAGATGGTCGTCAAGATCGTTCGCGAACAGCTTGTGGAGCTGATGGGCGGAGAGCCTGCGGAATTGACCCTCAAGCCTTCCAACCAGGTCACGGTGATCATGATGGCCGGCCTTCAGGGTGCAGGTAAGACCACCACGGCAGCCAAGCTCGGCGGAAAGTTCAAATCAGCCGGCAGAAGAGTTCTGCTGGCGGCCGGAGATATTTACAGACCGGCTGCGATCAAACAGCTGCAGGTAAATGCGGAGCAGCTCGGACTCGAGGTATTTTCCCTCGGGACGGAGCACAGTCCGGTAGAGATCGCGAAGGCTGCCTATCAGGAGGCTAAGGACAAGTCCTACAGCGTGCTGATCATCGATACCGCGGGACGTCTTCACATCGATGAAGATATGATGAAGGAGCTTTCCGATATCAAGGAAGCGGTGCCTGTGGATTATACGATGCTGACGGTAGACGCCATGACCGGCCAGGATGCGGTTACGGTTGCAGAGGACTTTTCCGAAAAGGTCGGCGTAGACGGACTGATCATTACCAAGCTGGACGGCGATACGAGAGGCGGTGCGGCACTGTCGATCAGGGCTGTCACGGGCAAGCCGGTCTATTATGCAGGTATGGGAGAAAAGCTGTCAGACCTGCAGGAGTTTTATCCGGACCGTATGGCATCCAGGATCATCGGCATGGGAGATGTCCTGAGCCTGATCGAAAAGGCGGAGCAGACGGCTGATCTTGAAGAACAGAAAAAGGTCAGCGAAAACCTGCGCAAGGGCCAGTTTACCTATGATGATTTCCTGATCCAGATGAATCAGATGAAAAAGATGGGCGGGCTTTCCTCCATTATGTCGATGCTGCCGGGTATGAAGGGCTTTGATGCGGATGCAGTAGACCAGAGCCAGTTCGACCGGATCGAGGCGATCATTCTCAGCATGACAAAGAAGGAACGCAGCAACCCCAAGCTGATGAATCCTTCCAGAAAACGCCGTATCGCAAACGGCGCGGGCGTGGATATCTCTGAGGTCAACCGCCTGGTCAAACAGTTCGAGCAGATGCAGAAGCTCATGAAGCAGATGAACGGCATGAGAAAGCATGGCGGCCTCGGAAACCTGTTCGGCAAAAATCTCTTCCGCGGCGGCGGAATATTCTAAGCGCATAAGCTTTTAGACAATGCCGGAAGGCTGGACAAGCTTGCTTGTACAGACTGAACGGCGTTGGATAAGGCAACGGATATGAGCAAAAAAGCGATGCGACGATCAGGAGCAGCGCGATTTGCGAATATCCGTTGGCGGATTGCGTGAGCACGCAGTGCGGAGCAATCCGTAAGCTTAAAAATACAATTACAACAAAAAATTACAACAACACAAAATTTCAAGGAGAACAAAACTATGTCAGTCAAAATCAGATTAAGAAGAATCGGTGCTAAGAAGAAGCCTTTCTACAGAGTGATCGTTGCAGATTCCAGAGCTCCGCGTAACGGCAGATTCATCGAGGAGATCGGATACTATGATCCGAACGAAGAGCCGAGTGTCGTAAAGATCGACGCAGAGGCTGCTAAGAAGTGGCTCAACAATGGCGCGATCCCGACAGCAACCTGCGAGAAGCTTCTGAAGAATGCTGGTATCACAAAATAATCATACGGCAATCTGAAGAGGTGACGAATGAAAGAAGTTCTGGAAACGATCGCTAAGTCACTTGTTGACAACAAAGAAGAAGTAGAGGTCACAGAAGAGCGTAAAAACGATGTGATCGTGCTCAGCCTCAAGGTTGCCCAGTCTGATATGGGTAAAGTCATCGGCAAATCAGGAAGAGTTGCAAAGGCCATCAGACAGGTGCTGAATGCAGCGGCTTCACGCGATAAGCTGAAAGTGATCGTTGATATCGGCTGAAGCCGGTTCATAAACAGGTAACGGAACCGTTACGGCAGTTACTATGAAAGCCAATGAGCCGAGCCCGAAGGGCGAAGGGGATATGCGGCTTTCATGTATACGTAATGACAGCGAAGCTGTCACGAAGTTTTTGAAGAATATGACAACTGATCTGAGAGTTGGAGTAATCATCAAAGCGCACGGCATTAAAGGAGAGGTCAAGGTCTATCCGACTACGGACTCTCCTTTCCGTTTTGATGAAATCACTCATGTAAAAGTAAAAATGCAGGACAGAACGCTGGGAGATTTCAAAATCTCCGGCGTGAAATATTTCAAGGATATTGTGATCCTGAAATTTAAGGGGATCGACGATATCAATGAAGTTGAAAAATGGAAGGGCGCTGAACTGTATATCCCGCGGGAAGAGGGTGCGGAGCTCGAAGACGGGGAGTACTATATTGCCGACATTATCGGCATGAAGGTGCTCACCGAAAACGGCGAGACGCTCGGTACAGTGAAAGACGTGCTGGAGACCGGTGCAAATGACGTATATGTGGTCGAACGCCCGGGCGGAAAGGATCTGATGATCCCCGCCATTAAACAGTGCATCCTGGATACGGATATAGAAAATGACGTCATGACGGTGCATCTGCTGGATGGCCTGCTCGATCTGTAAATGTGAAGGAAAGGGTAAAATCTTTGGATTTTCATGTAATGACATTGTTCCCGCAGATGATTACGGACGCACTGTCGACCAGCATTACGGGCAGGGCGATCAAAAGCGGTCTGATCCGTGTCAACGCCGTACAGATCAGGGATTATACAAATGACAAGCACGGCAAGACAGAAGACGCGCCTTACGGCGGAGGCGCCGGGCTTGTAATGCAGGCCCAACCAATATATGACTGCTGGCAGGCTGTGCACAGGCAGATCCGTGAGGACCGCCTTCAGGCGCTTTCAGGGGAGAATAAGGCAGCTGCAAATGCAGAATTCGCCTATTTTGTGAAATACGGCGTCGGCAGCGGGAGCGGCCATTATGAAAAAAGGCCGCGCGTTCTCTATATGTCGCCCCAGGGAAGACGCTTTGACCAGAGCTTTGCGGAAGAACTGGCAAAAGGAGAAGAACTTGTATTTCTGTGCGGTCATTACGAGGGAGTCGATGAAAGAGCGCTGGAGCTGATCGGTGCTGAGGAGGTCTCGATCGGTGATTTTGTACTCACCGGCGGGGAATTGCCTGCGATCATGATGATCGACTGTATATCACGGCTGATCCCCGGTGTGCTGGGAAATGACGACTCTGCGGAGATCGAATCCTTCCATGACAGTCTGCTGGAATATCCGCAGTATTCGCGCCCTGAGGTATACCGCGGGCTGAAGGTACCGGAGGTGCTGCTTTCAGGTCATCATGCAAATGTGGACAAATGGCGCCGCCAGCAGTCGATCCGACGCACGCTTGAAAAAAGGCCGGATCTGCTGGAAAATGCGAATCTGGACAAAAAAGAAAAAAAATACCTTGACGGCCTCCTTCGCGAGAGAAAAATAACTTGACGAAAGACGGCCGCGGTGGTAATCTAAAACGGCTTTAAAGATGATGGTCCGCTGGCATTTGAAATGTTTATGAACATCAGAGAATTTTAAGGAGGAAAAGAAAATGCAGGAGATCATCAACAAGATCGAACAGGAGCAGCTCGAGGGCAAGGAAGTTGCCGATTTCAGAGTTGGAGACACGATCAGAGTTCACAACCTCATCAAGGAGGGCAACAGAGAGCGTATCCAGATTTATGAGGGTACCGTCATGCAGAAGCAGGGCCACGGCATCCGCGCAACCTTCACTGTAAGAAAACTCTCCAACGGCGTCGGCGTTGAGAAGACATGGCCGATCTACAGCCCGTATGTAGCAAAGATCGAAGTCGTCAGAAGAGGTAAGGTAAGACGCGCTAAGCTCAACTACCTCAGAGACAGAGTCGGTAAGGCTGCTAAGGTTAAGGAATTAATGAGATAATGTTGATCGGGGATCTGCAGAGTGATCTGCAGGTCCTTTTTCGTTTCGTAATACAGGCCGGGCGCACCAGGTGCCGGAAGCATCCATGGCGTACAGGATGAAATACGAACTGCAGGGATATCCTGTTGTGCTTGATTTTCGGGCGGCCTTTTCCTATAATTATGACTCGAGCGGTATAAACGGTCGCTGCCGTCTCCGGTCCGTCAGGGCCGGGCGGGAGAGGAAAGTCCGGGCTTCGCAGGGCAGGATGCCTGATAACGTCAGGTGGGAGTGATCCTAAGGAAAGTGCAACAGAAAGTATACCGCCGCAGCTGCGGCCGGTCC
>JAFUAE010000048.1 GCA_017460845.1 Lachnospiraceae bacterium | reverse complement strand
CCGATCATGGTCGTCGTCGGGCTGATACTTTCTATTGCATTTACAGGCAAGCTGGCACTCGTGCTTGCCGCTGCCATACCTCTCCTCATTGTGGTGATCGCTCTTATACTTACCCGTGCCAGCCGCCATTCGGTAAAGCTGCGCAGCAAGATCGACGGCATCAATAAGCTCTTTCTTGAAGCCCTCGAGGGCGTCCGCGTCATCCGCGCATTCAACAGACAGGAGCATGAGACGACCCGTTTTGACGAGCTGAACTCGGAAACTACCGAGGTCTCACGCAAAGCGGCTGCCATATCCGGAATGATGACGCCCGTCGTTAATTCTCTGTTCGGACTGACCTCTGTCGGAGCAATGGTGATCGGCTTCATCATGACCAAGAATGGCACGATAGATGCCGGAGCTCTGGTCGCAGCAACACAGTATATCAACATGATCCTTATCGCTATAATGCTGCTTTCCACAGTTGTAAGTATGTTCCCTGATGCTTATGCCTGCATGAAGCGTATCGGTGAGGTGCTCGACACCGAAGTGAGCATCAGGGACAGCGAAAAGGAAGTTACCCGTAAGACCGGCGGGACCGTTGAGTTCAGAAATGTCACCTTCGCATATCCGGGAGCCGATTCACCTGTTATCAAAGGCATCAGCTTCGTATCGAAGCCCGGCGAGATAACGGCGATAATCGGACGGACCGGCTGTGGCAAATCCAGCATAGTCAAGCTCATACCCAGGCTTTACGACACCCTTTTCGGAGATGTGCTCGTGGACGGAGTCAATGTCAGGGATTACCGTCTGGATAAGCTCAGAGATATGATAGGCTATGTGCCGCAGAAGAATGTCCTGTTCACAGGCGATATCGCCGACAATCTCAATTTCGGGAACGATAAAGGCAACGAATACGATTGGAAAAGAGCCGCAGAGATCGCCTGTGCGAGCGAATTTGTCGAGAAGAAGGACGACACCTATCATAGCGCTGTCGCACAGGGCGGCACCAATTTCTCGGGAGGACAGAGACAGCGCCTTGCGATAGCAAGAGCGGTCATGAAAAAGCCCGAGGTATATATCTTCGACGACAGCTTCTCGGCGCTGGATATGAAGACCGACAGAACTCTCCGGCAGAATCTGAAAGAAAATATGGGCAATGCCACGATGATCGTAGTTGCGCAGCGCGTCAGCACGATAATGGACGCGACCCGCATCCTTGTGCTGGAAAACGGTGAAGTTGCCGGTATCGGCACCCACAGTGAGCTGCTGAACTCCTGTCAGCTCTACCGCGAGATTGCGGAGATACAGCTCGGAAAGGAGGAAGTGGAAAATGAACTCAAAGGTATTTAAGAGACTGCTCCATTACCTCCGCAATTACAAATGGAAATTCACTATTGCATCCGCTGCCGCATTCTTAGGGACTCTGTTCACTGTCCTCGCTCCGAGACTTCTGGGCGACATCACCACTGTGCTCTATGCCGGCATCGGTGACGATACTTGGTTCGTGGAGACTCTGGCTGACGGCTCGGTCGATCCCGCCTCCGTATGGGTCCACGGCCCGTTTATGGATATCGGCAAGGTCCAGGCCATGATCTGGCTCGTTGTCGTGCTGACCGTTATGTATGTGCTGTCGTTCCTGTTCAATCAGATGGCTAACCGAATGATAGCCCGCGTTGCATCATATATGGTAAGAGATATCCGAAGCGATATCGACAAGAAGATGCACAGAATGAAGCTCGATTACTATGATACCCGTACTAACGGCGAGATACTCTCGGTAGTTACGAATGATGTAGATGCGATAAACACTCTGCTGGAAAAAAACTTTTTCCAGTGTGTCACAGCGCTCATCACGCTGGTGGGTGTGCTTGCGATGCTGTTGAGCATAAGTATCTGGATGACTCTTATCGCGGCGGCGCTCATCCCTGTAACGATGCTGATGACGGGACCGGTAATGAAAAGGGGCGGAAAAAACTTTGTGGCACAGCAGAATCTTTTAGGTGCTGTGAACGGCTATGTGGAGGAATCCTTCAACGGACACAATGTGATCACGAGCTTTAACTATCAGCAGAAGGCGATAGAGAAGTTCGGCGCACTCAATGAGCAGCTGCGCTCCAAGGCGGAAAAAGCCGAGAAATTCTCCGGATCTATAATGCCTCTGACACAGATGGTCAACAATCTGGGCTATGCTGTTTCGGGTCTGGTGGGCTGCCTGTTGGTGCTGGACGGCAAAATGACTGTCGGCAACGTGCAGTCGGCGCTGCAATACACCAAGACCTTCCAGCAGCCCTTTACTACATTTGCGCAGATGTCCAGCCAGCTCTCATCGGCTATGGCAGCGGGCAGCAGGATCTTCGCACTGCTCGATGCGGAGGAAGAGATACCCGACCCTGAGACAGGAAAGGTGCCCGAGCTCTGCGACGGAAGCGTTTCCTTCAAAAATGTTCGGTTCGGCTATGCTCCCGACAAGCTGCTGATGAATGATGTAAGCTTTGATGTCAAGCCGGGCGAGAAGATCGCCATTGTCGGACCCACCGGTGCCGGCAAGACGACGCTTATCAATCTGCTGATGCGCTTCTATGAGATCGGCGGCGGCGAGATCAGCGTTGACGGCGTCAATACCCGGGAAATGACCCGCCACGAGCTCAGAAAGCACTTCGGAATGGTATTGCAGGACACATGGCTGTTCGAGGGCACTATCCGCGACAACCTGAAATACTCTGCGGACCGCGAGGTCAGCGACGAGGAAATGGAGGCAGCCGCAAGATCGGTCTGCGCCGACACCTTTATCCACACGATGCCGGGCGGCTACGATATGGTGCTGTTAAAAGGCGCCGAGAATATCTCCCAAGGCCAGCGGCAGCTGTTGACCATAGCGCGGGCTATTATTGCTGACCCGGAGATAATGATACTCGACGAAGCGACCAGCAACGTCGATGCTCACACCGAGCAGGCGATACAGAAGGCTATGACAGTGCTGCTCAAGGGACGCACCAGCTTTGTTATTGCCCACCGTCTTTCGACCATAAGGGATGCGGATGTGATCCTTTATATGGAGAACGGCGACATCAAGGAGGTCGGCGATCACGACGCTCTGATGAAGCAGGGCGGGAAATATGCCGCGCTTTACAACAGCCAGTTCGCCTGAAATGCCCATTGGCGCAAGTTATGCTGTGTTGCCTTAATTATAGAGGCCCTGTCTTTTATCTTGCAGCACGATACGGTATAACATATCGTTGTAAATGTATCAGCCCTTAAGATCGGAGGTAAAACTGTGAAAAAAACAAAACACATTTCAAAGCTCATGCTGACTTTTGCTATGGCAGCGGCTGCGGTGATCTCCTGCAAGAGAAAATAAACAGATGATGAGCAGCGCAGACTGCTGAAGATACTGCATGATGCTCTGAACCGCCTCCGGAGATATCCCGGGGGCGGTTTTTGTACTTCTGCTCTATTTTTTTCAAAAACCTCTTTTCTTTTTGCTGAAATTATGATATACTATACTAAATTGGAGCTGAGAGCAAAGCGAGGCTATAAAATGGCGAAGAATAAAAAAAACCGAAAACTGCTTTTTCAGATATCCGGGATCGTGCTGCCGCTGTTTCTGCTGCTTCTGGTAGCTGTTGTATGGCTTAGCTACCGAAACGCTGTTAACGGCTATCTTACAGCGCAGAACGAAAACATTGAAGCCGACCTTGAAGAGAACTATCTGAACCTTGTTGACAATCACGAACCGGAAACTCAAAAAGTTTGCGAATGGATGCTCACCTATCTGGAAAACCATGCTGATAAAGAATGGGAGCTGCTTTCCGAAGAAGAATGGCTCGAATTTGATGAAGAGACCGGCGAGAATAAATACTGGAGTGTTGAGTGGCTGAACAGCCTGCCGGAAAAAATGCAGTATTATGCAGCAAGGATCCAGTTCAACAACTGGAAGCAACAGATCAGCTTTGAATCTGAATCTGTACATTACGAGAAGCTGTTTCTTATGGATGTTTCCGAAGGCTTCAAGGGAATGGCATTGTGCGATTACAGCGCCGGGAATGAATGTCACGGATTCGGATACAGATACGATCTGGACGCGGACAGCCACAAAGCTCTGGAAAAAGCTATCCGGGAAAATACGTCGGAAATAATCTATGAACTGTCAGATGATTTCTCGGAAAACAAAAACTGCTATATCGCCTACAAGCCAATGGTCTTTTCCGGAAAGACAAGAGCTGTGTTCTGCATAGCATACAACTGGGACAACTTCAGAAGCAGTATCACCTCAAATCTCAAGATCGTGATCATCCTGATCATTGCAGGTCTTATGCTGACAATGGCTGTGCTGATATTCATGCTTTACCGCAGAGCAGCCAGACCTGTCGTAAAAATACAAAGGGCGCTCTTAGATTACACCGAGGATAAAAACACCGCCAAGATCGTCGGTAAAATGTTCAATATCAAGGAAAAAAATGAGCTTGGATATCTGGCGGATGTTATTTCAGATCTGGCGCTGGAGATAGACCGCTACAATAAAGAGAACCTGAAGGTGCAGAAAGATCTTTACGATGCAGAGGTCCAGATAATGGTCTCCCAGATACGGCCGCACTTTATGTATAATGCTCTGACATCTATTGCTATGATGTGTGAGCTTGACCCGATGACTGCGAAAAAGGCAACGATCGCCTTTGCTGATTATCTCCGAGGGAATATGGATTCCCTCAAGCAGACCAGACCCGTGCCTTTTACTACAGAGCTGGAGCATCTGAAAAACTATCTGTATATCGAAAAGCTGAGATTTGACTATCTGCTGAACATCGAATATGACATACAGGCAACAGATTTTGAGCTGCCGCTGCTGTCTATCCAGCCTCTGGTCGAAAACGCTGTCAAGCACGGAGTCGGTATGAAAAAAGGCGGAGGGACAGTGAAGATATCCTCTGTCGAAAAGGAAAGCGCCTTTGAAGTTATCATCTCGGATGACGGAGTCGGATTCGATATGAATGCTCCGAAGAAGGACGACGGACGCTCACACGTCGGCATGGAGAACACTAGGAAACGTCTGAAAGAGATGTGCGGAGCTGAGATCATTATTGAAAGCGAAGTCGGCAAGGGCACGACTGCGCGAGTGATAATACCT
>JAFUAE010000047.1 GCA_017460845.1 Lachnospiraceae bacterium | reverse complement strand
TATAGAACGGGTTCGGTGCGATCGTACCCATGCCGCCGGTGTTGAGGCCGGTGTCATTGTCCCGAGCTCTCTTATGATCCATGGAGGAGATCATCGGCACGACGGTCTTTCCGTCTGTAAATGCCAGCACCGATACCTCGGGTCCTTCCATAAATTCCTCGATCACGACATTGGAGCCGCTGGTGCCGAAGACCTTGTTCTGCATCATGTTAATGATGGCCTGGCGCGCTTCACCTCTGGTCTGGGCAATGACAACGCCCTTGCCGAGCGCAAGTCCGTCCGCCTTGATGACGATCGGGAGCGGCGCATTCTTGAGATAATCCAGCGCAGCATTCATATCGTAGAAGGTCTCGTAAGCGGCTGTCGGAATGCCGTATTTTTTCATCAGGTTCTTGGAGAAGACCTTGGAGCCCTCGATAATAGCTGCGTTTGCCTTCGGTCCGAAGCACGGAATGCCGATTTCCTCTAACCTGTCCACACAGCCGAGCACCAGCGGATCGTCAGGTGCCACGACCGCATAGTCGATGCCGTTTTCCTTTGCAAATGCGGTGATCCCGTCCAGGTCCTTCGCCCCGATATCCACGCACTCCGCATCGGCCGCAATGCCGCCGTTGCCGGGAAGCGCGTAAATCTTCTCAACATTTTTATTTTCTTTGATTTTTTTAATGATGGCGTGCTCGCGTCCGCCGCCGCCCACTACAAGAATTTTCATCCTCTTTTTTTCCTTCCGTTCTGTATCCGCTGCAGCTTTCTCTGTTTCTGATCTGTCCAAACTGCATCTTCTGATTTGCCCCGGCTGCTGTTATACCGGCCGGGTTATTCATTCTTATCCGCCCGGACTGTCGTTAAGTCCGCCGGCTCAGATGCCCGCCGGAGACATTTGCATCTGCAGTACTAAATCTTAATGATGGAACAGTCTCATGCCTGTGAATGCCAGCACGATGTTATACTTGTCCGCTGTCTCAATGACATTGTCGTCACGGATCGATCCGCCCGGCTCCGCAATATACTGCACGCCGGACTTTCTTGCGCGCTCTACATTGTCGCCGAACGGGAAGAATGCGTCGGAGCCGACGGTTACGCCGGTCTGGGTCGCGATCCATGCCTTCTTCTCCTCTGCCGTCAGCACCTCGGGTCTTACCTTAAAGCGCTTCTGCCATTCGCCGTCCCTTAAGACATCGTCATATTCATCCGAAATGTAAACGTCGATGGTGTTGTCCCTGTCCGGACGTTTGATGCCGTCGATAAACTGCAGGCCGAGCACCTTCGGGTTCTGTCTCAGATACCAGTTGTCAGCCTTATTGCCTGCAAGTCTCGTGCAATGAATACGGCTCTGCTGTCCCGCTCCGACGCCGATGGCCTGTCCGTCCTTGACATAACAGACGGAATTGGACTGCGTATACTTGAGCGTGATCAGGGAAACGATCATGTCGATGGCAGCGTCGTCCGTAAGCTCTTTATTTTTGGAAACAATATTCTCAAGCAGGGAACGGTCGATCTTAAAATTGTTGTGTCCCTGTTCGAAGGTAATGCCGAAAACATCCTTCAGCTCCTGTGCCGCGGGAACATAGTCCGGATCGATCTTAACGACATTATAGCCGCCCTTCTTTTTGGTCTTCAGGATCTCCAGCGCCTCCGGGGTATAGTCCGGTGCAATGATGCCGTCCGATACTTCTTCCCTGAGGTAAGCCGCTGTCGCCGCATCGCAGGTATCGCTGAGCGCCGCCCAGTCGCCGTAGGAGCTGAGTCTGTCTGTGCCGCGCGCACGGATGTAAGCGCACGCAATCGGGCTGAGCTTAGCATTTGCATCTACAAAATAAATCTGGCGGTCAATGTCAGTCAGCGGCTTTCCGACTGCAGCGCCCGCGGGTGATACGTGCTTGAAGGAAGCTGCCGACGGAAGGCCTGTCGCCTCCTTGAGTTCCTTTACCAGCTGCCAGGAGTTAAACGCATCCAGAAAGTTGATGAAGCCCGGACGTCCGTTCAGAACCTCTACCGGAAGATCCGATCCGTCCTTCATGAAGATCTTCGCGGGTTTCTGATTGGGATTGCAGCCGTATTTGAGTTCTAATTCATTCATGGTGTGATGCCCTCGCTTATTCGTGTACGTTTATGATCGCCTGCTCGAAGGATCCGTCCTCGAGATCCGTGTAGCGCACGAACAGGGAAATCTTATTGTCCTGGTTCAGATTGTTCCAGAGCGCCGCGGTAAATTCATCCATATCGTCCATCATGGCAATGCGCTCCGGCTCTCCGACGAAGGTCGGGATCGGTGTTCCGTCTGTCACATAGGTGTGTATAAAGTGTCCAAGTCCCTTAATCGGCGGATACTCGAAGAACTGCCTTGCGCATGCGCTGCCTTCCGGATCTGCGGACTTGAGGATGGACATGCGGTAGCTGCCGTCCTTTTCCTGCATGCCGGAAATACGCGGCGTCCAGTTCGGGCCGTCCGGCTCAAACTCTCTTGTCCTGAGCGCAGCCTCGAAGGTGGAGCCAAGGCGCAGTCCGTCTGCAATCGTATCCGTCTGGTCTCCGTTGGTCACAACAAGTGTGTCGCCGACCTCCCTGACCGGATGATAAATGATCAGGCTCGGATCTGCCAGCAGCGACGGATCAAATGCTTCCGTGCTGATGCCATCCGCCTCTTCCCTGAAAATACGGTTGCGGCTGTTGACGCTTCTGCCCATGATGAAATAGGCAGCGACTTTCTTTGTGCCATCCGGGGTAATGCCGAGGATAATGCCTCTGCCCGGATAGGTGTTATCTTTCAGTTTTGCGGCAATATCGCCGATCTCATATACATTCATCTCTTATCCAGCTCCTCCTTCATCAGCTTCTTTGCCACCAGCTCACAGGCCCGCGGCAGGATCTTCCATTCCGCCTGCTGCATCACTCTCTTCTGAAGCGTCTCGGGCGTATCCGTCGGCCGGATCGCCACAGCCTTCTGCAGAATAATCTTTCCGCCGTCCGGGATCTCATTCACATAATGCACCGTTGCGCCGGTCACCTTCACGCCGTATTCCAGCGCCGCCTCATGCACGCGAAGCCCGTAAAAGCCCTGGCCGCAAAACGACGGGATCAGCGACGGATGCACGTTGATAATGCGGTCGCGGAAGCGGCTGATAAACTTCTCGCCGAGAATACTCATAAAGCCCGCAAGCACGATCATATCGATCCGCTCAGCCTCCAGCGTCTCAATCAGTTTTTCTTCAAATGCCTCGCGCCCTCCGCATTCCTTTGCGATGACCACGGCACTTTTGATGCCGGCATTTTTCGCACGCTCGAGAGCGTATGCACTGCGGTTATTTGAAATTACGAGGCAAATGCTGCCGCTCTTTATGATCCCCGCTTTCTCCGCGTCGATCAGCGCCTGCAGATTTGTGCCGCCGCCTGAGACCAGCACCGCAATCCTGGCCTTTTCATACTCCGTTTTTCTCATAGATTGATCCTCGCATATTGCAGTTCAGGACGTTCTGTTCCATGCTTTTCAGTCTCTTCTTTTCTTTCCCGCTCCAAACGACTCATACAACAGGGGACAAACCGGTACTTTTGACCTATCGTTTTCTCAAAACTGAGTGTCTTTTCTCATGAAGCTCGGCAATCGACTGAATTTTGCCCCGAAAAGTACTCAAAATACCGAGAAATTTGAGTGTCTTTTCTCGTGGTACCCCGCAATCGACTGAATTTTGTCCAGAAAAGTACTCTTCTTACTGTAGGAACCTGATCTTCACATCATCACCGTCCGCTGCTGCCGCGACCTCGCCGATCACATAAGCAGTCTCGCCTGCAGCCTGCAGCGTCTTCACGCAGGCATCCGCAGTCTCCTGGGACACGATAATACTCATGCCGACGCCCATATTGTAGGTATTGAACATATCGCGCTCATCGATGCCGCCCGTCTTCTGAAGCAGGTCAAATACCGGCGGGATCACGATTTTGCTCTTATCCACGACAGCACACAGGCCGTCCGGAATGGATCTCGGAATATTCTCATAGAAGCCGCCGCCCGTAATATGGCTGATGCCGTGGATCTCGGAAGCCTTCAATGCTTCCAGCACAGGCTTCACATAGATCTTTGTCGGGGTCAGCAGCACTTCGCCGAGCGTTGCGCCGAGCTCATCATAATACTTGCCGAGATCAGCATTTTCAATGTCAAACACCTTGCGGACCAGGGAATATCCGTTGGAATGAATTCCGCTTGAAGCCAGCGCCACGATCACGTCGCCTGCCTTCATTTTCCCCTTATCAATAATGTCCTTCTTGTCCGTGATGCCGACCGTGAATCCTGCAAGGTCATAATCATCCGCAGCCATCGTGCCCGGATGCTCCGCCGTCTCGCCGCCGATCAGAGCACAGCCTGCCTGCACGCAGCCCTCCGCCACGCCGGAAACCAGCTCCGCTACCTTTACCGGATCATTCTTGCCGATTGCAATATAATCCAGGAAAAAGATCGGCTTTGCGCCGACGCAGATCACGTCGTTGACACACATGGCGACGCAGTCAATGCCGACCGTGTCATGCTTGTCCATGAGCTGGGCGATTCTCTGCTTGGTGCCGACACCATCCGTGCCCGATACCAGGACCGGCTCGCTCATACCCGAAATATTCGGCATGAACAGACCGCCAAAGCCTCCGATATCCGAAACGACGCCGTCTATAAATGTACGTTCTACATGCTTCTTCATAAGCTTTACGCCTTCGTAGCCCGCCTCGATGTTGACTCCGGCAGCTGCATAAGCGGCTGAATGGGAATTCTTCATGGATATATTCCTTTCACAAGTTTTTATATATTAGTGTTTCTGTTTACGATCTCGTCTCACTGGAGCGAAATGCATTCTGTAAATGCTTCTCACCCGCTTTAGCGAACGGATTCCTGTTCTGCGACTTAACGGCTCTGCTAAGCTCGCTTTGACCTTTTGGTCATCGCTCGCTAAGCGCCGCGTCATACATGAAAACAACGCATCCCCTTCGCACTTCGTGCTCGGCTCGCTGGCTTTCATAGTAAGTAGCGAAGCGGACTTGGAGCAGACAGGAATCCTGAGCGTCCTCACTCTTTACCGGTCCAGCAGTACGTGCAGATCTTATCCCGGTCGAGCCCGATCGCCTCGAGCACGCCGTCGATCGACTGGTAGCCGAGCGAATCGAAGCCCAGCTTCTTACAGATCGTCTTCAGCATGCACTGGCCTCTCTCCGTCGTAGCATCCGAGTACTCATCCAAATGCTTCTGGCCCTCGTCGCCCTCGATCTCCTGGATCGTCCTTCTCGCGATAAGGTCCATATCGGAGTTTCCTCTTGAGAAATTGAGATATTTACAGGAGAACATGATCGGCGGGCAGGCCGAGCGCATGTGGACCTCCTTCGCGCCGGATTCGTAGAGGAAATCGACCGTACCCTGCAGCTGGGTGCCGCGGACGATTGAATCATCCACAAAAAGGAGCTTCTTATCCTTGATCAGCTCCGGCACCGGGATCTGCTTCATCTTGGCCACCTGGTCCCTGACGGACTGGTTCGGCGGCATAAAGCTTCTCGGCCAGGTCGGCGTATACTTGACAAACGGTCTCGCAAACGGCTTATGGGACTGGTTCGCGTAACCGATTGCATGCGGCAGACCCGAATCCGGCACGCCCGCCACAAAATCAACGTCCGGCATCGTCCCTGCCTTCATCTCCTCGCGGGCCATGATCGCACCGTTGTCATAGCGCATGATCTCGACATTCCGTCCTTCGTAATTGGAATTGGGATAGCCGTAATATGTCCAGAGGAAGCCGCAGATCTTCATCTTATCGCCTGCCGGGCTCAGGGAAACGCATTCGTCCGCAGTCAGCTTCACGATTTCACCCGGCCCCAGCTCGTAAGCATTTTCATAACCGAGTTTGTGATATGCAAATGACTCGAACGACACGCAGTATCCCGCATCATTCTTTCCGACCAGCACCGGAAGTCTTCCGTAGGTGTCTCTCGCCGCAATGATCGAGCCGTCTTCGGTCAGAAGCAGGATCGTCATGGACCCCTGGATCAGAGCCATAGCCTTTTTGATACCGTCGACCAGAGTCTCTCCTTCGTTGATCAGTGCTGCCACCAGCTCGGAGGTATTGACCTCTCCGGAGCTCATCGCCATAAACTGGTGCTTATGATCCTCAAAGTAACCCTCGACCAGCTGCTCCGCATTATTGACGACGCCGACCGTAGAAATCGCATAAATGCCGAGATGCGAACGGATCAGCAGCGGCTGCGGATCAGAATCACTGATACAGCCGATTCCGCTGGTGCCGTGAAAATCCTGAAGATCGTTCTCAAACTTCGTTCGGAACGGGGTATTTGCAATGCTGTGGATCTGACGCTGAAACCTGCTGTCAGTACTCCAAATAGCCATTCCGGCATTCTTGGTGCCGAGATGGCTGTGATAGTCCGTCCCGAAAAAGACATCCAGCACGACGTCTTTCCTGGAAACTGCTCCGAAAAATCCACCCATAAAAGTCCTCCTTTATGTGGCCGGGACTTCGTGAAGAGTATAAAGCAACCAGAAGCCTGCGAATGCATCTGCATATTTGCTTTGCAGACCGGGCCCTGGTGCAACAATTATTTATACCATCTTAACATCTTCACGTGTCCACTTCAACGTAAACTTAGAGCTTTGCCGCAATCTCATGATCCTTCTTCAGGACCTTCTCTGCATCGGTCTTTCTCTTTTCATTGAGCTTAAGCGCAAGCTCCTCATCCGATACGCTTAAGATCTCCGCTGCCAGCAGGGCTGCATTTGCTCCGCCGTTGACAGCGACTGTCGCAACCGGGATCCCGGTCGGCATCTGAACTGTCGAAAGCAGCGCATCCATACCGTCAAACACCGGTCCCTTGCAGGGAATGCCGATGACCGGAAGCGTTGTGTTGGCAGCGATGGCACCGGCCAGATGAGCGGCCATGCCTGCAGCAGCGATCAGCACGCCAAAGCCGGCCTCCCTTGCGCCGGAAGCAAATTCCTTTGCTTCGACAGGCGTTCTGTGCGCCGAATAAATATGTACTTCATAAGGAATCTCCAGTGCCTTCAGCTGGTCCACAGCTTTTTCAATGATTGGAAGATCGCTGTCGCTTCCCATAATGATTCCGACTTTTTTCATTTCCTTGCCCTCGTTTTCCTATTACATCTGAACTCACTTACCGGCCTTCGCCTCGCAGTAAATGCAGCGGTAAACCTTATTCTTCTCGTCTGTCAGCTTGAATACATGATCCAGCTCCTGCTCCACCGAAGTAATGCATCTCGGATTCTTGCAGCGCAGCACATTTGTCAGCATTTTCGGGATCTGGATATTGACCTTTTTGACCAGCTCCCCGTCCTTGATATAGTTGACGGTCGCCTTCGGATCCACATATCCGATCACATCCAGATTGACCGGAATATCCGCGTCGATCTTGATAATATCCTTGCGGCCCATGCGCTTGCTGACCACATTCATGATCATTGCGACCGGCAGATCCGCATTTCTGAGGCCGAGCAGCTCATACAGCTCCATGCCGTGTCCCGCGGAAATATGGTCGATCACAATGCCATTCTGTATAGAATCGATTCTCATCTATTTGCTCCTTATGATTTTTAAATGTTGGCTCAGGTTCTTCCTTAAATTTCTTAACCTTAAGTCCCTGATGCCGATTTTTGGCTGTTTACTTGTAGCATTCAGCCATCTGCCATCCTTCCCTGGCACGCCGCCACTGATCCTCGGCTTTTAGCCCTTAGCACTTGGTAGTTGATCCTTAGCCCTTAACACTTTGCTATTGTACTCAGCCCTTCGCAGCTTCTTCCAGCAGTCTCAGGATCAAAGCCATACGGATAAACTTGCCGTTGAGCACCTGCTTGAAATAGCATGCTCTCGGATCGGAGTCGATCTGTGTACTGATTTCATTGACTCTGGGCAGCGGATGCATGATGCAGAGATCCTTCTTGGCATTGGTAAGCTTCTTCGGATCCAGAATGTAGCTGTCCTTCAGTCTCAGGTAGTCTTCCTCGTTGAAGAAACGCTCTCTCTGCACTCTGGTCATATAGAGAATGTCAAGGTCCGGGATCACGGACTCAAAGTCTGTCGTCTGCACATACGGAATGCCCTTATCCTTCAGCACATCCTTCTTGACATAGCTCGGCAGCTTCAGCTCCATCGGGGAAATCAGCACGATCTTGATGCCCGTATAACGGGACAGCGCATTGATCAGGGAATGCACCGTGCGTCCGAATTTGAGGTCTCCGCAGAAGCCGACGGTCAGATTCTCGATTGCGCCTTTTTCACGGTAGATCGTCAGCAGGTCTGTCAATGTCTGCGTCGGATGGTTGTGTCCGCCGTCGCCGGCATTGATCACCGGTACGGTAGCATGCGCCGCAGCCACTCTCGGCGCGCCCTCCTTGGGATGTCTCATTGCAATGATATCGGAGTAACAGCTGACCGTGCGTGCAGTATCCGCAACACTTTCGCCCTTGGCAGCCGAGGAACTCTGCGCCTCCGAAAAGCCGAGAACATTTCCCCCTAATCCGTACATCGCAGCTTCAAAGCTCAGTCTCGTGCGGGTCGACGGCTCAAAGAACAGTGTCGCCAGTGTCTTGCCATGGCAGGCCTCCGCATAATTTGCGGGATGCTCGATAATGTCGCAGGCCAGGTTGATCAGATCTTCGATCTCCTCCACAGAGAGATCCAGAACATCCAAAATACTTCTTATCATATTTTCCTTCCTTTAGTCCTTCGGGGAATGATCCTTCAGGTTTTTGATCCTTCGGGGATTTTGACCTCACTATTCTTTTCAGAACTGTCTTCCTTAAGAAACCGGCCCTTCAGTCTTTTCCCCTTCAGGTTTTTATTGTTTTTTTTCTTTGACTATTTCAGGCCGTGATCCAGCTCTCGTCACTCGGATTATCGCGGAACTTCAGAAGTCTCGCAATATCCTCCTGCCTGATGTACTCCATCTGTGCAGCGACCGTCGAGATCGTATCGAAATCAGTCAGCGAAACGTTCTTGACATTTGCAGCTGCAAGACGATCCACGCTCTTCTGCATGCCATAGGTGAAAATGCTCACGATTCCGAGCACCTCAGCGCCGGCCTCGTGCAGGACATCCACGACTTCAATGACGCTGCCGCCCGTGGAGATCAGATCCTCCACAACAACCACCTTCTGGCCTGCCTCCAGCTTGCCCTCGATCTGGTTCTTGCGGCCGTGGTCCTTTGCGCCTCCCCTGACGTAGCCCATCGGGAGATTGAGAATGTGTGCGGTGATTGCAGCATGTGCAATGCCGGCGGTGGAAGTCCCCATCAGTACCTCAACCTCCGGATAATTCTCGCGGATCAGCTCCGCAAGTCCATATTCGACATCGTCACGGACATTCGGCGCCGTGAGCGTCAGTCTGTTATCGCAATAGACCGGGCTTTTAATGCCGCTGGCCCAGGTAAACGGCTCATCCGGCCTGAAAAAGACCGCGCCGATGCTGAGCAGGTCCCTCGCAATCAATAATTTGTGTTGTGGCATATCTATGTGCTCCTTTCAGATGCTTCAGTATGGAAGGCAGCAAGCCGGGGCTAAGCCCATCGGGCGAAGACGACACGCTGCTCCCTTGTATACGCAGCGCCAACGAAGTTGGCACGAAGTTGAAATGAAAACTTTCCGCTTTTTTGTCGTTATCCGAGGAATTCCTTCACGCAGCGTTTGTATGCAGCCACGGGATCCTCCGCTGCGGTGATCGGGCGTCCGACCACGATATAGTCTGAGCCTGCTGCCGCAGCTGCAGCCGGCGTCATGATGCGCTTCTGGTCTCCTGCGTCACCGTCGGCAAAACGGATGCCCGGTGTTACAGTCAGAAATGCTTCTCCGCAGGCATCGTGGACATCAGCCGCCTCGTGCGGTGAGCAGACGACACCGTCAAGCCCGGCCTGATGTGCATTTTTCGCGTAATGCATCACGACCTCATTCATCGTCTCATGGATCAGCAGTTCTTTGTCAAGCGCCAGCTGGTCCGTACTCGTAAGCTGTGTCACTGCAATCAGCAGCGGACGTGTGCCGTTCGGCCTGGTCAGTCCCTCCAGGGCAGCTTCCATCATTGCCTTTGTGCCGGCTGCATGGCAGTTGACAATGTCCACATCCAGCTTAGACAGGACTGCCATGGACTTTTTCACGGTGTTCGGAATGTCGTGAAGCTTCAGATCCAGGAATATCTTGTGCCCTCTGGCTTTGATCTCCCGCACGATCTGCGGTCCTTCGGCATAAAACAGCTCCATGCCGATTTTCACAAAGGGCTTATTATCAAGATCTTTGAATTTGTCAAGGAATTCATATGTCGCTTCTGCACTCGCGAAATCGCAGGCTATAATTACGTCTTTATTCATGCTTCAGTTCTCCTCCCATAGTGAGCATCCGCGCGTCAGTGTGCGGCGCCGATGATGTCGCTCAGATTCTCGACTCCGTAGCGGTCCATGGCCTCCGGCAGGCCTTCAATAATATGCAGGCAGGCATACGGATCCGTCAGGTTGGCAGCGCCTACCTCCACTGCACAGGCGCCGGCCATTAACATTTCCAGCACATCCTCCGGCGTACTGACGCCGCCAAGCCCGACCACGGGAATGCCGACTGCCTTTGAGACCTGATAGACCATGCGGACCGCCACCGGGAATACCGCCGGGCCGGACATGCCACCGGTCGTGTTGGCAAGCAGCGGGCGGCGCGTGCGCAGGTTGATCCGCATTGCCAGCATCGTGTTGATGAGGGAAATGCCGTCGGCCCCCGCTTCTTCGCAGGCCTTCGCGATCGATACAATGTCTGTGACATTTGGCGTAAGCTTCATTATGATCGGCTTTTTGGTGACTGCGCGGACCGCACGCGTGACCTCCGCAGCCATGCCCGGGTCCGTTCCGAAGCCCATACCGCCGCCGTGGACGTTGGGGCAGCTGATGTTGACCTCCAGCCAGCCGATCTGCTCCTCGGCATCGAGGCGTTCGCAGACATAGGCATATTCTTCAGTCGAAAAGCCGCTGACATTGGCCATGACCGGCTTATGGAAGCAGGCGCGCAGCTTCGGCAGTTCTTCTTCAATGACTTTGTCGACGCCCGGATTCTGCAGGCCGACCGAGTTGAGCATGCCGGACTCACATTCTGCGATGCGCGGGGTCGGATTGCCGAAACGCGGGTCTTTGGTCGTGCCCTTGAATGAGAATGTGCCAAGGCGGTTGATGTCATATAGTTCGGCAAATTCATATCCGTAGCCAAAGGTACCGCTCGCCGCAATGACCGGATTGTCCAGCGCAATGCCGCAGAGTCTTGTCCGGAGGCGGTTATTATTGTTGTCTTTGTTATTGTTATTACTACTCATAGTCACTACTATTTGTGCTTATTACGTGTGTTGGTTGTTATTTTTTGCCAAGACTCTTTTTTAAGCTTTTGACAGACGGATTTTCAATTCTGGTGATTTCATCTGCCTGATCGGCCTTTCAGACTCTCTCTGGCACTCTTTTATAGTGCTTCTGGGCAGATGGATTTGCAATTATCTTTGTCGAGCGGACGCAACCACACTCTCTACAGAAGTGTGTCCGCTTTTTTCGTGCTCAAATCTCTGCGCAGATACCTGTTTTCTCTCTTCCAGCAGACACATTTCTCATTTTTGACAAATGCGTCCGCTTTTTTTCGTGCGCAGCTCTCTGAGCAGACACCTGTTTTCTCTCTTTCAGCAGACACATTCCTCATTTTCGACAAATGCGTCCGCTTTTTTCCTTTGAAAGCATCTCATGAAGAGTCTTTCTTACTATCGCTGAGCAGACACAAATGCCCAATATATGTTATTGTGTCCGCTTTTTCCTCTCAGAGACTTTGAATTAGTCTCTGGTTCGTCCCTGCCGGCGGACGCAACCGCACTTTTCACTCTAGTGCGTCCGCTCTGGAAAAACTCACACCCAGCCAATAGCTTCACTGGACAAATAACAATATCATTCAGCATCATCCAGCAGCAGATCTCGGCTTCTATCCGGAGTTTTCGGCATCTTTCAGCAACTTTCAATATCACTCAGCATCCCACAGCAGCTCGCTGCGGCGGAACACCGGGCCATCCTTACAGACTCTCTTCGGACCCGAGGCAGTCTGCATCGAGCAGCCCATGCAGGCACCGAAGCCGCAGCCCATACGCTCCTCAAAGCTCAGCTCACCTTCCCCGGTACAGGCCCGATACACAGCCTTCAGCATCGGCATCGGTCCGCAGGCATAAAAGTAATCGTAGTCGCCGCTCTTTACGATCCCGGCATCGGTCACAAAGCCTTTCCCATAGAAAATTGTTGATTTCGCGGCACCTACAATACTGCCATCAGCCGTCATCGCTGTCTCCTCGGCACCTACAATACTGCCATCAGCCGCAATCTCTGTCTCCCTGGCACCAAGAAGACTGCCATCAGCCGCGATTATTGTCTCCTCGGCACCAGGAATGCTGCCATCAGCCGTCATCACTGTCACCTCGGCGCCGGCCCGCTGCAGATCCTCAGCCAGGATCACATCTCTGGCCGTATTAAACCCGAGAACCGCACTCACCTTCACGCCGTGCGCCATCAATTCTTTCGTCAGCATCAGCATAGGTGCAGAACCGATCCCGCCGCCGAGCAGCAGAGCCCTCTGGCCTTCTTTTACTCTGGAAATGTCAAAGCCGTTTCCAAGTCCTGTCAGCACGTCCAAAATTGTCCCGACCGGAAGTTCTGCCATCTCGGCAGTTCCTTTGCCTGCAATCTTGTAAAGAATCGTGACCGAAGAATGAATCCCACTCGAACTACTAATTTCAGTCTTCTCCAAAGAGTTGTCCGAAAAGTTCTCCGAAGAATTCTCCAAGGAGTTTTCCGAAGAGTTATCCGAAAAGTTGTCTGAAAAGTTGTCTGAAAAGTTCTCCGAAGAGTTTTCCGAAGCACTATCCGAAGAGTTTTCCCTAGAATCTTCCCAATATTCCAGTGCGCCGCAGTCAATACAGCGGGACTGCATATCCGCAGCGCTTTTCATTAATTCCGCTTCCCGCTCCAGTCTCTCAAGAAATTCCTGTTTGGAAACACTGAATTCTGCTCCTTCAGTACACTCCTCTTTCGCAGCGCTGAACTTGACGGATCCGGAAGTTCCTGCTTCATTCAAAGAAGCCAACTCATTTACTTCGCGAGACACATCACACACCGAGATCGGTCTGCGCAGGAAATGTCCCGGCAGCGCCAGATTAATAAACTGTCCCGGTGCAGTAATTCCGCTCACATCACCGGCAAGCACCATCCGGTAAGTACCGTCTGCAATCAGACAGTTCTCTATGATTGTCAGATCAACCTGTTTCATTTTCAGAATAATTCCCCAAGTCTCCTATGAAAGTCAGCAATATGCCCCTCTGCGCCTTACCGGCGTCATCCGACAGCCGGATCCATCCACACGATCTTCCCACCGCAAACCGTAGCCAGGCAGCGGCCGCAGACCTTCCGCCCTTCAAACGGTGTCGCACGCCCTTTCGAAAGAAACTCCGCCGGATCCACCGTATACTCGGCATTCAGATCCCAGATACAGAAATCATTCTCCCTTAACGGGATCCCGAAACGGCGCCGTGGCGCATAAACCATCAGGTCCAGCAGCATTTCCAGCGAAATAACTCCAGTCTTCACAAGCCCGCCGTATAAAGCTGCAAATGCTGTCTCCAGCCCGACGACGCCCATCGCGCTCTTTTCCAGTCCGCGCGACTTTTCCTCGGCCGAGTGCGGCGCGTGGTCCGTGATAATCATGTCGATCGTGCCGTCCTTGATGCCCTCGATCAGCGCCAGACGGTCCTCCTCGGAACGGATCGGCGGATTCATCTTAAAGCGGCCGTCCTCCTGCAGATCCATATCATTCATCAGCAGGTAATGCGGACCGGTCTCGCAGGTCACATTCACGCCGCGCGCCTTGGCCTCGCGAATGATCTGCACACTCTCCTTAGCCGAAACGTGGCAGACATGATAGGCGCAGCCGGTCTCCTCGGCCAGCCGCACATCCCGCGCGATCTCGCCCCATTCACTTTCGGAGCAGATCCCCCGGTGCCCGTGCAGCTTCGCATATTCGCCGTCATGGATATACCCGCCGTGCAGCAGATCATTGACCTCGCAGTGCGCCACGATCATCTTGCCGAGCGATTTGGCTTTGATCATGGCCGCCCGCATCATTTCCTCATCCTGAATCCCTCTGCCGTCGTCTGAAAATGCAATGGCCAGCGGAGCCAGGCCCTCCAGGTCAGCAAGCTCCTGACCGGCCTCTCCGACCGTGATCGCCGCGTAGGGATAGACCTCGATGCAGGCATCCTTCTTAATCAGATCCAGCTCCTGCTGCAAATGTTCCACGCTGTCGGGTACCGGATTCAGGTTCGGCATTGCGCAGACAACCGTATAGCCGCCGCGGGCCGCCGCCCTTGACCCGTCGTAAATCGTCCCTTTATAAGAAAATCCCGGCTCTCTGAAATGGACGTGTACATCACAGAAACCCGGGAAAATTGTATATTCAGTTTTATCAAAACGGCGGAGAATGTCGGACTCCGGAATAATAGCGGCAGTAAGGCCGCGCAGAAATTCAGTGTCAGTACTATACTTCTGGATATTCTGAAATACCGCCATCTGCATCCTCCTTATTAATAACTTCTTTTCATCGTCATTACATACCTCTGCAGACAATGAATAATTCTGCAATTATTATAAGTTATATGCTTTATCCGGTCAATTTAAAACCCCGCTCACCAGAGTGATAAAATAATGCTCGGAAACTCATGTTTTTCGTTTATTTTCACAAAAGTCAAATGATTTTATACGACACATGCCCGCTTTGCTTTATACATAAGCGGGCATGTCTTTTCATTCGTTCATTCAATGTTCAAGCGGGCCGTCTGCTTCACTTGCTTCGTTCACGTTCAAGCAGTCCGGCATCTTCACCGCTTCATCAATCCTCAAGCGGGCCGATCGTAAGTGCCTTCTTCGGGCAGCCTGCCACGCAGACGCCGCAGCGCATACAGATGGAACGGTCGATCTCCCATTTCTTGTTCGGACGGTCCACTGTGATAGCGCCGACCGGGCACTTCTTCGCGCACAGGGTGCAGTAAATGCAGCTGTCGCTGAAGATGACGCCCTCCTCGCCCACATTCTGGAACTCGAGGACGTTCTTCGGGCACTTGGAAATACAAATACCACACTTGACGCACTTGGAATGATCCACGGACCAGGTCCTTGTCTTGCGGTCCACAGTGATCGCCTGCTCCGGGCAGTTGCGCATGCAGAGGCCGCAGTAGAGACAGTTGTCCTGATAGCAGATCAGCTTGCCAAGCACCTTCTTCTTGAAGGTCACGCCGGTGGTGCTGAGCGTGCTCGCATCGCGGGACACCATATGATAATCCTGAGTCAGCCTGATCGAATTACGTCCGCAGAAATCCTGGCAAAAACCGCAGAAGGTGCAGGAGGTCAGGTCAAAGGTTCTGGTAATGTTGATGCCGCCTTCAACTTCCTCTTCCTCTCTGCTGATTGCCATCGGTCCGCAGACCTTGATGCACATGCCGCAGTCCACGCAGGACTCCGCATCAAACTCGATGCGGCCGCGGTATTTGGGCGCACCCTTGTCTTCCGGACATGGGAACTGCATGGTAAGCGGCTTTTTCGCCAGATTCTGGATGGCCGTCTGCAAATATGGAAACATCATTTGGACGCCACCTCCTTCTCAGTGCTTTCCACGGCTGCGGCAGCTGCGGGTTCTGCTGCTGCAAATGCTTCGGGCGCCGCTTCCGTGCTTTCCGGTGCAGCTGTTGAAGCCGGAGCTGCAGCTGCCGAAACCTGAGCCGTGCCAGCCGCAGCCGGAACCTCGATAACACCGGAGCCCTTCACACCCTTCTTCGCCTTGCGGATCATCTCGCGCTTCTCCTCCAGGATCTGCGCCGCCTCATACAGGCCTTCCATGATTGCCTGCGGCTTCGGCGCGCAGCCGGCCACCGCCACATCGACATGCACATACTTCTCGAGCGGCCCGTCGATCGCGTAGCTTCCCTTAAACACATTGCCGGACTGCGGGCAGGAACCAATCGACACCACGCACTTCGGCTCCGGCACCTGGGCAAGCGTACGGATCAGGCGCTCCTTCGACTGCATCGTCACAGGACCGGAAACCACCACGATATCCGCATGACGCGGAGAACCGACCAGCTTAAAGCCGAACCGTTCCGCATCGTAAAGGGTCGTCGTCACAGCCACGATCTCAATATCGCAGCCATTGCAGGACCCTGCATTGATATGAAAGAGCCACGGGGATTTCATCGCGCTCTTCTTGATAAGATTTTCAAACATCGCACGCCCTCCGGATCAGAGACCGAACCACACCAGCACCAGGCTCACCAGTGCCAGCAGGGTCACATAGGTCCAATAAAACTGAAACAGATGCTGGATCCTCAGACGGGCCGTAATTGCATGGATCGTCGTAATGCAGAGGATCGTCACCACACAGCAGATCAGCACGAACAGGATCGCGTCGGTCCCGGCAAAGCCCGTGCGGATGCCGCCGAGGAACATTGCCGTAAACAGCCCTGTCATAATAAACATTTTCATGCAGGTGCTGAGCTTGAACACAGCCAGCGGTGCGCCGCTGTATTCGCATAAGGGTCCTTCGCAGATCTCGGTCTCGGCCTCCGCCACATCAAAGGGCTGGGTGCCGACCTCGGCCGGGATCACCAGAAGCATTGCCAGCGCGGCCGGGATCATACTCCAGTGCAGCAGCATGGAACCGTTGACCGCCTGCCATTCGCCGATCTCCTTCAGACTGAAGACCAGCTGATCTCCGCCCGCCTTCTTCGCCACAGCCAGCAGCACCAGCACAAAGGGCAGCTCGTAGCTCATCATCGTTACCATTTCGCGGGAAATGCCAATGGCCCCGTACGGTGACCCGGAAGCCGAACCGCCGATGATCAGCGCCACACCCGGGATCGTGATCAGATACAGGATCACGATAAGGTCAGCCTTGCTGGAAAACGCGCTGAAGCTGAAGATCGGGATAAACACCATAATAAACGCGAGGCTCACAAAGCTGAGCACGGGCGCAAGCTTATAGGCGGTGACATTTGCAGCTGCAGGAACAATATTCTCCTTGCCCGCCAGCTTGAAAAAGTCGTAGACCGGCTGCGCAAGCGGCGGCCCGATACGGCGCTGCATGCGGGCGATCACCTTGCGGTCGAGGCCCGAGAGCAGAAAGCCGGCAAGGATCGTAAACAGTGCGCCCGGGAAAATCAGAGCGTTGAACAAATATTTCAGAACGATCATACTCTATCTCCTCCCTTAACGCATAAACAGAAACATAAACATGCAGATCACGGCAATACAGATCACCGCGTAAGCGCTGTAGTCATTGACAGAACCGGAATGCAGGCCCTGCAGGAACTGGTAATACTTATGCCAGTTATATTTGAAGCCCCAGAACAGGTCGGAGCCGCCTGCGTGGCTGTACTCCGCCTTCTCACCCGAGAAGAACACCGCGTACTTCTCCTCCGGATCGCCGGTCTCGTAGGTCCTTCCCATGAAATCCACGGAAAGATCGCCGGTGCCGTAGACGGAATCGTAGGACCCGCCGCTCTTTAAGGTGCGGCCGCGCGTGCCTGTACTGCTGAAAATGACAACGCACGCAGCTGCAAACACGATCACGAACAGTACGAACCAGACGAAGGGATTCCAGTAGCTGAACTCCAGCTTGTCGATGGCAAGCGCCGGCACGCCGAAGAGCTCCGCATAGCCCTCTCCCATCATACTGTCGATATAGGTGGTATTATTGAAGGCTGCAAATACCGCCGGCCCGATAAATACGGTGCTGAAGGCCTTATAGAAAATGCCGGTCAGCACGCAGAGCGCGCTCATGATGTACATCGGGAACAGCATAATGCCCGGCGCCTCGTGCACGCTCTCATGCTCCTTCTTCAGCTGTCCGAAGAAGACGGAATGCAGGACCTTGACAAAGGAGGCCAGGGTCATAACGGATACGACCAGAGCCGTCACCGTAACGACCGCATAATAGAAATTGCCGGTAGTGACCGCCTTGGCATAAGCCGCCTGATAGATCATCCATTTGGACACGAAACCGTTGAACGGCGGCAGTCCCGAGATCGAGAACGCGCCGATCAGGAAGCAGATGCAGGTCTTCGGCATGCGCTTTGAAAGGCCGCCGAGCGCATCCAGGTCCGAGGTGCCGGTCGCATGGATCACCGCGCCTGCGCAGAGGAACAAAAGTCCCTTAAAGAGCGTATGGTTGATTGCGTGGTACAGGCTGCCGGTCAGGCCCAGCGAGGTGCAAAGCCCCGCCGCCGCAATGATATAGCCGAGCTGGGATACCGAGTGGAATGCCAGCAGGCGCTTGAAATCATGCTGTGCCAGCGCCATCGTAACGCCGATAAACATAGTCACGGTACCGAACGCCGTCAGAAGGATCTGCAGCGAGCTGGTATCGATCGCGCGGAACACGATGTAGCTGATACGGATCAGGCCGTAAACGCCGAGCTTCAGGACCATGCCAGAAAGGATCATGGAAACAGAGGACGGAGCCACCGTATGCGCATCCACAAAGGACGCATGGAACGGGATCATCGCCGACTCCACACAGAAGCCGATGAGGATCAGCGCAAAAGCCATCAGCGTCGTGAGATTGACATTTCCAGGGAGAATCGTCGCAAGCTGTGCAAGGTTCAGCGTATGGCAGTTCAGATAAATCAGCGCAATGCCGGCCAGCGTCATGGACGAACCGATCGAGCAGTTGATCAGGTACTTGAACGCGCCTTCGATCGCCGTCGTCTTCTCCGTATTGGAAGCCGTCAGGGCCACCGCGGAGAAGGTCACGATCTCCATCATAATAAACATATTGAAAATGTCGCCGGTCAGGAAGAAGCCGACACTGGCGCCTGCAAGCATCAGAAACAGCGTGTAATAATGGCCGAGATGCTGCTTGCCCTTCATATAGCCGAAGGAATACACGCAGGAAAGCCAGTAAGCCGTGATGCCGAGCAGCGCGAAGGTCAGTCCCAGCGCATCGACCTCATAGCCGATACCGATCGCGTAATTGGCAACCGGCTTCCAGCCGCCCATCCAGTAGGAAATCACCTGTCCCTCCAGCAGGACCGGCCTGATCAGGCAGATGAGCAGTACCATGGAAATGCTGACGGCCGCGAAGGCCAGTGCATTCCGGACGATCTGGTTCCTGCCGAGGATCTCAATGAGAAATGCTCCCAGGAACAGGGTCATTACCGCGAGTACAGGAAAATGCTGAATCATATTCATCCGCGCAGCCTCCTTACCTCGTCGGCATCAATTGTGCCGTAACGTTTTTTGATCATAATGACGATTGCGAGCGCCATCGCATCCACGCAGGCGCCGATGACGATGCTGGTCAGCGTCAGGGCCTGCGGTACCGGGGCCACGAAAAATGTAGACGGCACGCCGCTTAAGAGCTCGGACAGCGTATAGATCGGAGCCGTGCCGCCCTCATTGAAGCCGGCGCTGACGATCAGCAGGTTGACGCCGTAGTCCATGATGCCGAGTCCCAAGACCACCTTGATCAGGTTCTTCTGGGTGCAGAGTACGAGGAGCCCGAGCGCGATCAGGATGAAGGAAACGATGTAATTGGCTAAGATCATTTGGTTTCCTCCTTTCCGTCGCCGGCCGGTGCCGGTGCTGATGCTGCGGCAGGTGCTGATGCTGCAGGGACAGCTGCCTGAGCCGTTCCGGAGACCGTAGCTGCAGGCGCAGCTGCGGCGGCCGTTGCTGACGCTGATACTGCGGCTGCAGTGGCTGCAGACTGTGCTGCTGTTGCTGTTGCTGTTGCGGCTGAAGCCGCCGGGGCCTCATAGGACCCGTCCTCCACTGCAGCTTTCATCCACTCGAGGTCCTCCGCGTCCTTATCCGGCTTCAGAATGCCGAGCATGAGGATCAGCAGGAAGCCGATGCCTGTCAGGACCTTGAAGCCTACCGTGTAGCTCATGAAGGAAATATTTCCGGCCGAGATCATATCTCCGACCTCGCCGTTGTTAAATACAAAGTTGCGGCAGAAATTCGCGCCGACAAATACACCCGCAAGTCCGAGCAGCACATAGACGATCGCGCCCAGTGCCTCGCCGATGCGCATGTATTCCGGATTGATTGCCTTGACCAGACGCTTATAGCCGTAGCCAAGGTAAATCAGCAGCACCGCGGAAGCTACGATAACGCCTCCCTGGAAGCCGCCGCCCGGGCTGACCGTACCGAACAGGATCACATAAAAGCCGAGCACGATCGCGAATGGAAGGAAAAGATCGGCGCCGGACTTTACGATGATTCTTTTTTCTTTAAAACGTTCTTTAAATTCCATGCGAACCATCGCCTCCCTTCTTCGCTTTCTTCTCATCGTCCGTGACCGAGCGCAGGATGATAAACGAACCCGCGATTGCAGTCAGCAGAATGAATGACTCGCCAAGGGTATCGAAGCCTCTGAAGTCATAGACGACCGCCGCGACATTGTTGGCCGCCATGGTCTTGGACAGATCCTCCTTAACGATGATGTCCGCAATGCCTCCGACATAGCCGTCATTAAGCTCCACCTCGTCCGGATGCTCATAGATCTCCAGTACGTTGATATCGCTTCCGTCGTAGGTCACGGTGCCGTTGTCATAATTCCAGCGCACCGCGTAAATGCCGCAGATCAGGAAGCCGATCACGGAAAGAATCGCAAGATATCTCCTCATTTGCCTTCTTCCTCCTTATCCACAGTCTTGAAGATCGCCACGATAAAGATCGCGGTGGTCAGAACTGCCCCGACCGATGCCTCGGCGATCGCGACGTCCGGCGCCTGCAGGAGAATGAACTCGAGGGACATGAACGCGCCTGTACCGCCGAGCGCAATGACGGATGACAGGCTATTTTTAAATGTTGCGGCACAGCCGGCCGAGATCACGATCCCGGCGAGCACCAGATAGTTCAGAATATGCATTTCATTCATTTTTTTCCACCAGGTCCTCTCCGTACTGATCCGCTTCCACGGTCTCGATCGGCTTTTTCGCGTGCTTATAGGCGCCGTTTGCCAGCGCATGGCTCGCGATGGGGTTGGCCAGGATGTTGAAGAGGCCGATGATGCCGAGCTTGACGGCCATGGAGCCGTCTCCGAGATAAATCAGTGCATACAGAATTCCCGCGATCACAACGCCCAGGATCCCGAGAGTCGCAATGTTGGTGCTCGAGTGCATTCTGCAGAAGAAATCGGGCATTCTGAGCAGGCCGACTGTCCCTGCAAAAGCAAAGAACAGGCTGATGATGATCAGCACATCAATGACAATTCTCATAGCCTTCCTCCCAGATAACGTCCGATCAGTGTTGTGCCGATAAAGCCCATGACCGCAGTGATCAGGGCGATATCGAGGAAAATGCCTCTGCCGCTGTAGAGCGCGAACAGGATCAGTGCCATATCGCTGACGATTTCAATACAGTCTGCGGCGAGGGCGCGGTCCGCAATGGTCGGACCCGCGAGCAGTCTGGCGAGCAGAATGACAGCCAGTACGATAAAGCAGACTGCAAAAAACAGAAACTCCTGAAATATCATTCCCAGATCCTCCTGATGTGTTTCTCCATGGTGCCCTTGATCTGCTCTCCGGCCTCCGCATGGTCTGTCGTCTTCATATCAAGCCAGTGGATGTAGTAGTACAAGCGGCCGGATGCTGCCTTTGAAAGTCCGTCTGTACCAGCAGCCGGCGTTACGCCCGATCCGGCAGCGGCGGTCTCCTTGACGGTTGTTGCAGCGGCTGTGTTCGTTGCTGCAGCTTCCTCTTCCAGATCCTCAGCCAGATCCAGCGTAATGGTTCCCGGCGTCAGAGTAATGGAATTCGCCAGCATTGCCTGCCCGTACTCAGACTTCAGCTCCGACGGCACCTTCACGATACCCGGGTGAATGTTGAGCTTCGGGCTCAGCGCCTTGATGGCGACGTCAACATTTGCCTTGATCAGCTCAATCGGGAAGATCACGCAGCAGTACAGCAGAAAGCTGCCGAGCCTTGCGGGATTCAGGAGCCAGAAGGCCTTTTCGTGGATAAAGAATTTCGCGCTGAAAAGTGATGTCAGCAGGCAGACGATCACGCCTGCGATCAGCACCTCCACAGAAGGTTGCCCGCGGAATACTGCGCTGAGCTGTCCCGTGATCAGCATCCAGAAAATAAAGGTCACTATGAATGTTGAGATCACGGAAGATGCATTTGCTTTTTTCATTCGGACACCTCCTCTTTTGCCGGCTGCACCGCCGCACCCGCTCCCAGATTCATGCGGATGCGCTCCGCGAGCATCTCATGATGGCCGGAAGCATTGCCGGAAATCTTGTTGTCAATTTTCTCCCCGAGCCAGGCGAGGAACTCTTCCATTCCGTCCCCCGTCCTGCTGGACACCCTGAACACTTTTGCCGCCGGGTTGGCGTCGGTCTGGTCCCGCTCCACCCGTTTGTCATCAAAATCAAAATACGGCTTTACATCGTACTTATTGATGACGAGCGCATCAGTGGTCGCAAACATCAGCGGGTATTTCTCCACCTTGTCGTCTCCTTCCGGCACGCTGAGGATCGCGACGCGGAAATCCTCGCCGATATTGAACTCGGCCGGGCACACAAGGTTGCCGATATTTTCCACGATCAGCACATCCAGGCCGTCCAGGTCAAACATGGGAAGCATGTTCTGGACGCTGCGCGCCTCGATGTGACAGGCGCCGTCCGTCTGCAGCTGCACGACCGGGATCCCGAGGGCGTCAATGGTGTCTGCATCGATCTGCCCCGCGACATCGCCTTCAATGATGCCGATCCTGTAGCGGTCCCGGAGCCTTGCGATGATCTGCTTGATCAGGCTGGTCTTGCCCGCCCCCGGCGAGCCCATCAGGTTGATCAGACAGACCTTTTTATCCGCGAGCTCCCTGATATTCTCTCCGCTCACGTCCTCGTTCCATTCGAGGATCTGTTTCACAATCTTGATTTCCATTTTAATCGTATGTAATCCTTTTTCCTGTCTTCTTCTCTTTTATTATCTTCTGCTCTTTTGTTATCTTCTGCTCTTTTGCTAATTCCCGTAAAAGCGAAGAAGTTATTCCAACATTTCTTCTTCTATTTCTTCTCTTCGGCAGTTTTTCGAAGAAATTACTCGGCCTCGACCGAATCCACATAATACTCTTTTCCGGAGAGGATCTTAAAGCGGATGCCGCCGCAGCCCGGGCATTTGTATTTACCGAGTGAGATCGGTCCGTCGTAGCCGCAGTCCGGGCAGCTGATGCGCACCGGGATCTTCTCTATGCAAATGCGGGCGCCCTCAGCGATTGTGCCCTGCGAGGCGATCCTGAAATACTCGTCAATGCAGGAAGGCACGATGCCGGCCATTTCACCGATTTTGAGGCGTATTTCCAGGACGCGGCTCACCGGGTACTTCTGAACCTCGGGGATCACTGCCTCCAGGATGCCTTCCACGATGCTCAGTTCGTGCATGGTGTACTCCTTATCGATCCATGCATGAGAAGCACGGGTCGATGCTGGCGATGATGAGGCCTGCCGCGTCTACCGGATTGCCGATCAGCATGGTCGGGACGGTCGGCGCATTCTTGAAGGTCGGCACATGAATGCTGACGCGCGCCGGCTTGTCGGTACCGTTGGAAACGACCTTGTAGCTCAGCTGTCCGCGCGGCGCCTCGTTGCGGCACATATATTCGCCCGGGGCAATATTCGGGATAGAGTTACCGAGATTGATTGCGCCGCCCGGCATATTTTTGAAGGCCTGACGGATGATCTTGATACTCTCGAAAATCTCCAGCGCACGGATGACCGCACGTGCGAATACATCGCAGGTATGATAAGTCACAATATTAAAATCGAACTCGTCGTAGCAGGAATGCGGCGCATCGATACGCACATCCACCGGGACATTCGAAGCTCTTGCATGCGGGCCGATGGCACCGATGCGGATCGCATCCTCGGTAGTCAGGACGCCGACGCCCTGGGTCTTAAGAGCCACGGTCTTGTCATTCAGAATGAAATCCGTCAGGACCTTGGTCTCCTCTTCGATCACGTCGAGGCGCTTCAGCACACTCTCCATCTGATCCTTCTTAATATCCCTGCGCACGCCGCCGTAAATGCACATGCCGTAGTTGACGCGGTTTCCGGTCAGTTCCTCCAGAATGTCCATGCACGCCTCGCGGTCCGCCCAGCTCTTCATAAAGAGTGAGTCGTGCCCGATCAGGTGCAGCGCCACGCCGAGCCACAGAAGATGCGAATGAATACGCTCCAGCTCTTCGATGACTACGCGGATATACTGGGCTTTTTTCGGTACGTTGACGCCCGAAATGCCCTCGCACGCCATGCAGAATGTCATTGCATGCACATGGGAGCAGATGCCGCAGACTCTTTCTACCAGCGTAGTGGCCTGAATATAGTTCTTGCTCATTGCGAGCTTTTCAATGCCGCGGTGATTGTATCCGATAAATACCTCCGCGTCCTTTATCATTTCTCCTTCGGTCACAAGCCTTGCATGCACAGGCTCTTCCAAAGAAGGATGGTATGGTCCGATCGGAACGATCTGGCTCATAAATAGTCTCCTTTCATTCAATCCTTCGGATGCTCTTCGGTGTTGATCTTGTAGAAAGTCACACCTGAAGAAGCGCCGGAAGCATTTGCAGCGTTATCTGCAGCGCCGCTCTTGTCAACGTAGCGGTCGCGGATCAGCTCTTCCATCGGGGTCACGATGATCTGGCCCTGGCCGCTCAGCATGTTGTCGGGAAGGAAAAGGCGCTTTGAGGTGTCCAGCCCCTTGAATGTGAAGCCGTACAGCTCGTTGAGCTCGCGCTCCGGCCATTCCGCGGCCTTGTCGTAAATGTCCGAGATGGACGGCAGCTCCTTGTATCCATGGATCGTGTAGGACTCGATGTTGGGCTCGAGCTGGTACTCATAGGAAATGACCGGCTCGCCGTTCTGGTCGAGATATCCGTGGATCATCGCCAGGATCGCGTGATTGCGGCGCATTTTACGCGCAATGTGGCGGATCTGGTCGTATTCGATCGGAATGATATGATATTCCTGTTTCATGTGATGCTCCTTTTTATTGAAAGTTGCGTTACTTCTATAAAATAATCTAAATTGATTCAGCAGATTCTTGGAAGCTGCGCCCCGCTCAGTTTCTGTACGATCCGTCCGGTGCCGAGCGGAGTCCGGATCACGAGCTTCCCGGGATGCGAACTCTCACCTGTCACATAGCCGATGATCTTCGCACCGGCGCCGTGAGGCATACCGCGCAGGATCTCGACCGCTTCTTCCGCCCGTTCGGGCGCCACGACAGCGATCAGTCTTCCTTCGCATGCACAGTAGAGCGGATCCAGACCCAGCATCTCGCAGGCAGTATTGACAGCAGGCGAAACGGGAATATCAGTCTCTCTGAGCTCGATCCCGATGTCTTTGCGGTCTTCGATAAACTCGTTGAGTGTCGTTGCAAGTCCGCCGCGAGTCGGGTCGCGCATCACACGAAGGTCGGTTCCAAGCCCGTGCGCCAGTGCCAGAGCCTCCCGGTGCAGCGGCGCGCAATCACTCTTAATTGGAGAGTGGTCACTCATATTCATGGCACTTCTGTCATCATTGTGTCCGCTGCCGGTTTCTGCATCCCCGCACTGCCCTTCGCTGAAAGTACCTGTCTTGTCCGCGTCCAGGAACCCAAGTCCTGGATTTCTCGCCAGCATCACGGCGGTGCCGTGGTCGCCGACATTGCCCGAAACGATCACCGCGTCGCCGGGCCGGATATTTTCAGGCTTCAAGGAAAGTAAAAAATCGTTATGTTCCGACTGACCGACCTGCGAAGAGCATTCCTGCGCAGTTCCTTCCTGTGGGACCCCATCTTCCAATGAACCTTCACTTCTGCAAAGCTTCTCCAGAAACCCGATTCCTGTTGTATTGATGTAAATGCCGTCGCCGGTGCCTTTTTCCACGACTTTTGTGTCGCCGGTCACGATTTGTACGCCGGCTTCCCGGGCCGTCCTGCCGATCGATTCCGTAATCTTCTTAAGGGCCGCGAGCGGCATGCCTTCCTCAATAATGAATGAGAGACTCAAGTATTTCGGTACCGCGCCCATCATAGCCAGGTCGTTGACCGTGCCGCAGACCGAGAGCTTGCCGATGTCTCCGCCCGGAAAGAAATACGGGCTCACAACAAAGCTGTCAGTGGAAAACACAAGCCTGCCGGCATTTGCAGGGATATCAAGCACCGCGCCATCGCACAGCGCCCCCTGCACCGTGTCGTTTCCGAACATCCTGGACTTACTGTCCTGCTCCGTGCCAGCAGCCGAGCTTAAATCAAAAACATCCCCGGCACCATAGAGTTCATCACCGGAGTTCAAGTTCGAGTTCGAGTTCGTTCCCGCAACCAGCAGCGGCAGGATCATCTCACTGATCAGCTGCGAAGTCTTCTTTCCTCCGCTGCCATAATCTAAAGTTATAAAATCGTTTTCATTCATTGAAAAGCAATCAGCCGTCTTTATTCGTCAGTAATTATCAATTCTCTGTCATTGACAATTATACTTGCAATTATACCTGCAATTATATGTCTTTACCTGTATTTCCAGGCTGCCGCACACGCGCCCTCGGATGACACCATGCAGGGACCTTCCGGATCCTCCGGCACACAGACCGTCCCGAACAACGGACATTCCCGCGGATCCAGCATACCGCAGATCACATCGCCGCAGCGGCAGGCAGCATTTGCAGCGGGCTCACCGAACCGGATATCGAACTTCCGCTCCGCATCGTAAGCTGCAAATGTCTCGCGTATTCCGTATCCGCTCTGCGCGATCCGTCCCAGGCCGCGCCAGTTATCGTCACGCGGCACAAAGCAGCGGGCTATCGTCTCCTGCGCCATCAGATTACCCTCAGGCATCACAACAGAGGTATATTCATTTTCAAGCTTTGCCTCGCCTAGGCGGATCTGCCTCAGCAGCATGGTGACCGACTTCAGCAGGTCTTCCGTCTCAAATCCGCTGATGACCGCCGGGAAATGCAGGTCGTCGGAGAAAAAGCGCATGCCCCTTTCGCCGAGGATGACCGCCACATGTCCGGGACACAGGAAGCCCTGCACGTTGAATGCAGGATCCGCAGTCAGCGCGCGGATCGAGGGCTCCAGCATTTTCAGCATCGAAAAGACCGAAAAATTGGTGAGACCTTCGCGGGAGGCCGTTTCTATAGCTGCCGCCGTGCCCGGAGCCGAGGTCTCGAAGCCGACTCCGAGGAAAATGACTTCGCGCTGCGGGTTGTCCCGAGCGATCTGTACTGCATCCAGCGGCGAATACACGATGCGCACGTCGGCGCCCATGGCCTTGCGTCGCATGAGGCTGTCGCCCCTGCGGGAACCCGGCACACGGATCATGTCACCGTAGGTCGTGATGATGGGAATGTCACCTGCGCTGATCCTGTGCGGATCCTGGGGTTTCTCCGCTTCATCCGACTTAACTAAGCTATCGGCGTTGCCAGAACTATTGATTACAGTTACACCTTCTGTCAGCCGCAGGACCGCATCGATTACTTCTGGCGGGGTCACGCAGACCGGACAGCCCGGACCGGAAAGCAGCCTGACATTTGCAGGAAGCAACTGTCTGAGTCCGCTCCTTGCGATTGCCATGGTGTGCGTGCCGCAGACTTCCATGATGTTAATGACGTCGGTGGTCGTACTCATATGGAAACTCCGGCGATATATGGATCTGGGGTGGTCGAAACTCCTGCGATATATGTGTCCTGCGGAGTAGAAACTCCAGAGATACTTGTATCCGGCGGAGTCGAAACTCCAACAATATTACTCTCCGGTGCAGTCTTATTATCTGCCTGCAGCTCCGCGAGCTCACTCATCAGCTCCTGATAGGAACTCATGACGTCTTCGGCCTGCTTCTGCGCGATCCGCTCAATAGCAAATCCCGCGTGTACGATCACATATTCGCCGATCTTCGGCTCCCTGATGAAGGAAACATTCACGCTGCGCCTGATTCCGTCGCGTTCCGCAATTGCAGTCGTCTTATCACTATTCAGTTCAACCAATTTCAGCGGAACCGCCAGACACATATTGTATCAAATCCTCCATGAAGAGTGCTTCTCATCATTTCTCTGCGAGATTACAAGGAGTCATCTTCTGCTCATTTCCCTGCGAGATTACAAGAAGTTTTCTTTTGCTCATTTCCCTGCGAGATTACAAGAAGTTTTCTTTTGCTCATTTCCCTGCATGAATACAAGGAGTTTTCTCGATTTTTCGGAAATCAAGGCAGCAAAAAATGTTCTTTTACCGAAAATGCCTTGAAATCCGAGACTTCACTGTGAATCATGGCATTTTTCATCCGGAAATACGGTATAAAACCATGGAAATACATTATATTCTTAAACTCAAGGTAATTCATGTCTCGAATTTCCTAAAAAATACCTTGATTATCCAATATCTTTTAAATCGCAGGGCATTTCATAAAAATCTGCCCCATTGTATTGCTCCGTCACAAACGATGCCTTGCCACCATCAGCTGCCCGAGCGAAATGCCCTCATCATTGCAGGAAACCTGCCGGTGCGTATAGACTTTAAACCCGGCTTCTTCCAGCAACGCCCTGATATTACGCAGCAGATAAAGATTCTGGAAGGTGCCGCCTGAAAGCAGCACTCCGTCAATCTCCGAATCACTCCCATGCAATGTCATGCATGCCTTGCGATCCGTGCACTGATAAGCATCGGACTTTGAGGCTTCACCATACATCTGGACCTTGATCCGGTCCGCCTCTGCCTCGACAATCCTACGGCACATATCGAGCGCGAACACACAAAGAGTGTTCAGGAAGCGCAGACTCAGGTATCCCGTCAGATCAGACTGCCGCACAGGACAATGCTTTGAATCATTGTCTTCTGAAGCAGTGTCTTCTGAAGCAGTGTGTTTTAAATTAATGTTATCTGAACCGGACTGTATCAATCCAAGCTCAGCCGCGATTTCCCGCACCATCGGACGCCAGTCAAACCTCAGCACACCTGCCTCATCTTCCTCAATGGAATATGGAAATGCAGGCGCCGCAGCAAGATTTTTCCCAAAAGCAAGAGAAGCACCTGCGTTTTCATCATTATCTGCTTTAAATGCCTCAGTATCTGCTCTAAATGCCTCAGTCGCATAATGATCTTCCAGCCAGTCTTCGGCTGCGGCCTGCAGCAGAATTGCACCCTGGCCTTCATACTCAGCCTCCCGGCAGATCCCGAGGATTGCCGCCACGCCGTCAAACAGGCGTCCCATGCCGCTTGAAACCGGACAATTCACATTTGCAGAAAGCTGAAGCATGACTCTATGCAGACTATCATGTTCCGAAGCTTCCCCAGTGTCCATAGCACGCCTGATGATGCTTTCCTCAAGTCCTGCATCGGACATCAGTGCGCAGGCTGTGCGCCAGGTCTCCTGCATGCAGCGGTCGCCGCCCGGAAGCCTGATGGGCCTGATCGAACCGGCCCACTCAAAGGATGCATATCCGCCAACCAGAAACTCGCTGCCCCAGATCGTGCCGTCGGTACCAAGTCCGGTACCATCCCAGATTATTCCCAAATAGTTTGATCTGACAGTTGGAAAATCTTTCCGCACAGTGCTGTCGCTTAAGCATTTATCGGTTGCTGCTTCATTCTGCATACCACTGCAGACGGAGTCATTTTGCAACGCGTATTTCTCCGGCAGGCCGTTGTCCGCCATACATGCCGCCATATGTGCGTGATGGTGCTGCACCTTCACGACCGGCAGTCCCGTTTCCTCTGCAAATGCAGACGACATGTAGTCCGGGTGCAGGTCGCAGGCAGCAATCTCCGGCCTGATATCAAACAAGTTTTCAAAGTGCTTCATCTGAGACTCATAATGTTCATAAGTCTCTATATTCTTTAAATCGCCGATATGCTGGCTGATAAAAACATATTCACCGCGGTTCATGGCAAAGGACGCCTTGAGTTCCGCGCCGCATGCCAGGATCTGAACCGGTTTAACATATCCTTCTGACGCAGGCTTCGCATTAAGCCTTAAGCCACGATTCAAGTCAGACATTGAGTCGAACTCAGAAACTTGTTCAGGATCCTGCGCAAAGCCGACTTCCGGGTCAGACCTCAGACTATTAATCCGTATCGGAGCCGGTACATATCCGCGGGAACGCCGCGCAAAATAAGCATTTCCATCGAATTCCCAAACCACGGAATCATCGCATTTATTGACGATCTCGCGGTTGTGAATGAGAATCCCGTCTGCTACGGCATTTGACGGATTATCTTTATCATCGGACAATGACTTATGCAAGGTCTCACCGGGAGTGAGCAGCAGCTCGCTCAGTGCCTCATCATTGTCGGAAATGATCGGGCAGTCTGAAAGATTCGCGCTCGTCATGACCAGAGCTCTCAGCGCATACGGTCCGTTGTCCGCAAACAGCAGTTCATGGAGCGGCGTGTACGGAAGCATGATTCCGATGCGGTTGTTGTCGCTGATTTCCGAAACTGCATCAAGTACGCTAGCATGGTCGTTGTCTGAGGCCGATAGTTCCTCATGAGGTCCGGAATCATTGCACCTTTTTTCTGCAAATGTCATCCCCGACCTATGTGTATTAATACCAAAATCGTGCATTACTGCAGAAGGATCCGGCCTGCGTTTCTTCAGCAGCACGATCGGGCGTTCGCGGGATTCCAACAGCCTGACCTCAGCCTCGCTGATCCTGGCAAACCGCCGGGCCTCAGAAATATCCGAGCACATCACTGCAAATGGCTTACCGTCACGGTGCTTCCGCTTGCGAAGTTCGCGCACCGCCTCAGGCAGATCCGCCCTGCAGCAAAGATGAAAACCGCCAAGACCCTTGACAGCCACAATTCTTCCGGCAGCCAGCATTTCCAGTGCGGCACGGATGGAGGCCTCATTTCCACGGGTCCGGACAAATCCCGCCGCCGTCTCCCTCACAAATTCCAGCTCCGGTCCGCAGTCCGCACAGCAGTCCGGCTGAGCGTGATAGCGCCGGTCACGGATATCCGCGTATTCCGCCGCACAATCCGGGCACATTACAAATCCCGACATACTCGTATTCGCGCGATCATAAGGCACATCCCGTATAATCGTAAACCGCGGCCCGCAATTGGTGCAGTTGATAAAAGGATACCGGTACCTCCGGTCAGCTGTATCCAGCAGTTCTTTCCTGCATTCGCTGCAAATGCCAATGTCCGGAGAGATCAGTGTGTTCCGCAGCTTTCCGCTTCGTTCGGAATCCAGGATCCGGAAATCCGGAAACTTTTCAGACTTAGCCGCCTGGTTGGCCCCAGCATTTTTTCCGCTGCAAGCATCCCCTTCGGCCACCGAATTCTCTTCGAACATCGAATCGTCTTCGACCGCAAAATTCGCTTCGGCCACCGAATACTCTTCGGCCATCGAATTTTCTTCGACCGCCAAATTCGCTTCGTCCACAGAACTCTCTTCAGCCACCGAATTCTCTTCGATCTCAACCGAATCAATCCTCGCAGCCGGCGGCCAGAAATCTGTATCGGCATGCTGCAGCAGGGACGCAAAAGCGTGGACGGCGTCTGCATTTCCCTCTAAATTCAGCTCAACGCCGTCAAAAGTATTGCGCACCCAACCGCGCAAAGAAAAATCAGTGACCTGCCTATGGATGAAAGGCCGAAACCCAACGCCCTGGACGATTCCGCTGATTTTAACTGCAATACCAATTGTATCTGTCCTTATGTTCATACCTGATTGTCAGAGTTGAGTATAACATCGCTTTACACCGAAACAAACCTGAAAAAAGTCGAATTTTGTACTTTTGTTAAAACATTGTCAATCTTTTCACAAAGGCATATTTATCAAAATTCATCAGACGACCTGGAATAATTTTTCAGTGCTTCATTGACTCTCAAAGCATATACTCATGACTCTCATTTGTAGGCACCGATTTCTTTTGATATTCTCTTAATTTTTCCCGTAAATTCTCATAATTTTCACAATATGTATGTAAAATGATGTAGAATGTTCCTATATATAGGGGCCGTCACAATCCGGCGGCGGAGGAAGCCGCCACAACCCGGCGGCGGAGGAAGCCGCCACAACCCGGCGGCAGAATGGAGATTATATGAAAAACAAAAGATGGTACGAATTCCTGCTCCTTCTTGTATTTATCGCAATGGTTGCGCTCTGCGTGGCGCTCAACCTGACCGCAGGCCAGAAGGAATCAATTCCCAACATCATTGTAAACGGCGCCATGTTCGTTATCGTCGCCATCATTTTCATCAACTGCTGGGCCGGCAGCTTCAAGCCCATGGCTGAGATCATCGCAGATCTCGACGAAGCGACCGAAAAGATCCGCAGAGATGCCCGCGACTCCCACGAATATCTCTGGGCGCCATATAAGAACAACAAGATCGAGCTCTTCCGCAGCGAACGCCTGCGCGAAGTCTACCGCGATTTCCTGTTCGACCTGGATCACTATTCCGCTTCCAAAAAAGCATATTACAAATGCGATATCGAGGATTATATCAATGGCGACCTCGTCGATTCCGTGATGCACCGCCGCCAGCTCAACCAGGTGGCGGGCGCGCTCACCGGACTCGGCATTCTCGGCACCTTCATCGGCCTCTCCCTCGGACTGCAGAGCTTCAACACCGGCTCCACCGCCGAGATCACCAACAGCATCGAGCCGCTGATGGCCGGCATCAAGGTCGCATTCCACACCTCCATTTACGGCATGATCTTCTCTCTGGTTTTCAACTACGTCTACAAGCGCAGACTCTACGATGCGGAAACCAGTGTCAGTGATTTTGTCGCCACCTTCCGCAAATACGTCCTGCCCGACACCTCCAACGACGGCTACAATCTTCTGATCGCGGCGCAGCAGGACCAGGTCAAGGCGATCGGCGAGCTCACAGACCGCGTTGCCCAGGAAGTTGACAAGGTCACCGCACCCGAGTTCCAGAAGCTGACCCGCCTCTTCAACGACTTTGCAGCAGTTGCGACACAGGATCAGAAAGAAGCGCTCAGCACGATCGTGTCAGCATTTACAGCGGAAATGAACCAGTCGCTGGCCGGCTCCTTCCGCCAGCTCGAAAACATGGTCGACGCGCAGTACGCCAACCAGCAGCATAATGCCGACCTCATGAACGCAGTGCTCAACGAGACCGGCAACGGCGTCAATAACTTCATCGAGGTCAACCGCCGCACCGGCGACCTGATTGCAACGATCCGGGATTATACAGCCAATGTGGAGACCATCCAGAACGAGATGCGCCGTTCGCTCGGCGGTCTGGTCACTGCAAATGACAACGCCGCTGCTCTTGCGAATGAGAACCAGGTGCAGCTCAAGATGCAGAAGGAAATGCTGAAGGACCTGCAGGGCATGCTTAATAATTTCACAGGCCAGCTGCTTGAAAGCAACAAGGATACTGCAGATGCGGTCGCGACCCTGACGGATGCGGTCGACGATCTCAGAGTCGCAGTGGAAAAGAGTAATAAGCGCAGCCGCTAAGGAGATTGCTGGAATTTTAAGGCAGCCTGTCCGCCTGTCCACTGAATGAATGCTTGCTGAAGCCTGCTGCATTCCATCGTGACAGCTGCACCTCCATGTCATAATAAATCTCATCGCTCTCCTACGCGATTGGATCACTGACTTTATTGTAAATGTAACACTTAATTTCAGAACTTCTTGCAAAACAAGAGCATCTTTTAAGTATATTATCCGGGAGAATCTTTAATAATTATGAGAAGAATTTCCAATAGAAAAAATGACGAGGAAACCACCTACTGGCTCTCGTATTCCGATATGATGGCCGGGTTGCTGCTCACCTTCGTGCTCATCATTTCCCTGACTGTACTGCACGGCAGTATCAAATATGACCAGAAGCAGGAAGAACTGATGGGCAAACAGAGGGAGCTTGTGATCCAGTCCGAAGAGCTTGAAAATGAGCGTCTTACAGTCGCCGACCAGCAGGCCGTGCTCAACGCCCAGGAAGCCAAGCTTGCCGAACAGGCCGAGGAGCTTGCCGCTCAGCGCGCGACTCTTGAGAAGCAGGAAAAAGATCTCACAACACAGTCAGAGCTTCTTCAGGAGCTGACTGAGATCATGAACAGCCAGCAGGAAAAGCTGGACCGCATCATCGGCGTCCGCAGCGAACTGATCGAGGAGCTGAGCCGTGAGTTCAGCAGTTCCTCTCTGCAGGTTTCCGTGGATGAACAGACCGGTGCAATCAGCATGGATTCCAGCATTCTGTTTGAGTACAATGCCGATGAGCTGAAGGATACCGGTAAAGAATTCCTCTCTGCCTTCCTGCCGCGCTACACCAATATCCTGCTTTCCGATAAATACGCAGAGTACATTTCGGAGATTATTATTGAGGGTCATACGGATGATTCCGGTACTTATCTCTTCAACCTGGATCTTTCCCAGCGCCGTGCCTACAGTGTCGCGGAATACTGCCTGGATCCGGCGAGCGGCGTGCTGAATGAGTCTCAGATCCAGACACTCCAGTCAGTACTCTCCTCCTCGGGACGCAGCTTCTCGAGTCCGATCCTCAACGATAATGGCTCGATCAATGCTTCTGCTTCCCGCCGTGTCGAGATCCTGTTCCGTCTGAAGGATGAAGAAATGATCCGCGAAATGATCGACATCCTCAATAATGGCGGCAGCCCAGACGGACCTTTCGGGTCTTCCGGTTCCGGATCTTCAGGGCCTTCCGGTTCTTCGGTGACCGGATCAGTCATCGGCCCGGCGACTTCCGGCTCTGCTTCAGGGCCAGGCGGTGCTGTCAACACCCCGATCGCCGATATCCCGAGCCAAGGCTGATAAGAATTACTTGCCATACACACTAAATAAAGTCATCCAAGTCTGATCTCATGCATTACACATGAATCAAAACATTGGATGACTTTTCTTTTTATAATGCCGGAAAACCCTTGTGCGCCTATGAGAGCCCGAAAGATAACAGTCAACCCCCAAACAACCTGATCTTATCATAATTCGTGCTGTCGAACTTCCCGGCATGCACACGCGCATCCGCTGCCGGATCCGGCAGGTCATACGCATCCTTGGCCTCATCCGGCATTCCCAGTGACAAAATTCCCTCGCAGCAATAATCTGCCGGAATGCCAAGCAGCTCATGCAGATACTCATCTGTAGACTTTCCTGCTACCGCGGACTGTCTCAGACGGCTCTGGATCCACACACTGCCGACTCCGAGCGAAGCCGCCATCAGATGCATCTGTGTCAGTGCGATGGAGCAATCCTCCGTCCAGACATCCTGAATCTGACTGAATCCAATGACAATGATCGCCGCGTCTGCGCCTTTCAGTGTAGCTGCACCTATCGACCTGCTGTCAGCAAGCTTGTCCAATGTCTCTCTGTCACGCACCACAACAAACTCCGCCGACTTCAAATTCTTTCCTGTCGGAGCCAAAAGCCCTGCCTGCAGAATCTTTTTCAAATCTTCCTCAGACACATGCTCACCCGTATATTTCCGGATACTGCGCCTTTTTCTCATGATTTCAAGTAATGCATCCATATCGACTATTCCTCCTGCATTCTATAGATAAGGCCTTATTCATACCCTCCTGATATGAAACTGTTGCTCTCCGCTTTCATCTTACACAAAGACCTGTCCATATGTAAAGTCTCTGACTCATTCTGAATCTTCCGGAATATTCAATAAAAAAGTCCTACTGGACAATTTTTCGATTTTTGTAAAATTGTCCAGTAGTAATGGACAAAAATGTCAAATCGGATTAAAATGTCCAGTAGAATCAGACACATCTGCCAGGAGGCGTATAAGATGATTAAGCGTGAAAAATACATAAATCCTATCCGGGAATTCTATGACGGAGATCTGATCAAGGTCATAACCGGTATCCGCCGATGCGGAAAATCCGTCATCTTGAAACAGATACTGGAAGAGATTAAAGAGCGATCAGATAATATCATTTTTCTTGACTTTGAAGATACTGCTATTCTGAATGCCATTCCCGATGAAATGGCACTGTTGAACTATGTCGACAACCACAGAAAAGAATCAACATGCTACGTCTTTCTTGATGAAGTTCAGAGAGTACAGGGCTGGGCAGGAGCATGCCGGACGCTGCGGATCAGAAACTGCTCTGTTTTTATCAGCGGTTCGAACTCTAAGCTTTTATCCCGAGAATTTACAAAAGAACTTTCAGGCAGGTATGTGTCTTTCCGGATACGGCCTTTTGTATATAGAGAACTCGCCGAATATGGGAAAGAACTTGGAAAAGAAGTCTCTCTTACTGATTATATTATCTGGGGCGGCTTTCCGAAGCGAATCGAATACAACGGCGAAAGCGGCCAGCGAATCTATCTGAATGAACTGAATGAAACTATCATTCTGAACGATATCATTAATCGATATAAAATCAGAAAAACCGAGGTCTTCAAGCGGTTGGCCAACTATGTATTCCTGTCGAACGGAAGAATTTTCTCCGCCAGATCTGTGGAAAAATATATGAAGGGAGCAGGCCTGCCTTGTTCTATCACGACAATTACTAAGTTTATCGGATACCTGGAAGAAGCTTTCGCAATATCAACAATAAAGAAATATTCCGCCAAGTCTAAACGTGAATTGGAATACTATCTCAAGGTTTATGATGAAGATGTTGCTTTTAATTCCATACGGGTCATTAATAACCGATATGATCTCACCCACAATTTTGAAAATGTCGTTTATAATGAGCTCCTTTATATGGGATATAATCTCCAGGTGTATCATGACGGCTCTCAGGAGATCGACTTCGTTGCAAATAAAGGCAATAAACAATACTATATCCAGGCAGCATATTCTGTGGTTGAAGAGAAAGCTTATGAAAGGGAGTTCGGGGCTTTTGCCAAACTGGACAACTCCTGCCAGAAAATCGTAATAACAAATGACGACATTGATTTCAGCACCAGTACTGTACGCCATATTCGGTTTAAGGACTTCGTGCAGATGAAAGAACTGTAAAGAGTTTTCCTCCGCCCTTGAAATATGTGTCGATACTCTTGATATACTCAAAATAACCGGGGCAGTCGCAGCCGCCCCGGTGTAATCTTAATCTTCATTTAAACAAACATTTCTCAAGAAAAACTGCTCAACTCTCCATTTACTCAAACGGGAACTTGAACTGCGTCAGCCCGAAGCGGTCGCGCAGCCCGATCATCTCCTTCTGCACAGCCTCTCCGACCGGCACGCCGCGGTCCTTGCGCCACAGCCAGGTCTCGTGCGCCTTTTCGCCGGCAGTGAAGATCCGGTCGTGTCCGGGTGCCTTCTCCGAGGCACGAAGCTCCCTGAGAATGTCTCCGGCCGTCTTTTTGAAGCTCTCCGCTCCCATAAACGCCTCCGTATCGATTGCAATAAAGAAATGTCCGATCGGATACGGGATCTTCTCGCCATGCTCGCCGATGCCGCTCAGCATCTTAAGATAGCTGCCTGCCTGCAGCGCCGCAGAAAGTATCTCGACCACGACCGCATAGCTGTACCCCTTATAACCTGCCAGCTCCTCGCCGATACCGCCGAGCGGCACAAGCGCAGCGCGCTTTTCATTTAACGCTTTCAGAATGTCCTCACTGTCCGTCATCGCTTCGCCGTCGCGTCCGATAACCATACCTGCCGGAGTCGGTTTGCCGGCACGGGCATAATACTCGATCTTGCCTCGCTGGGAAATCGAGGTCGCACAGTCGATAATAAACGGAAATTCCTCATCGGTCGGAAGCGCAAAGGTCAGCGGATTAGTACCGAGCATATTTTCGACGCCGAAGGTCGGCGCAATCGACGGGCGCGCATTGGTGCCGGTAATGCCGATCATATTCTGCTGGGACGCCATCGTCGCATAATAACCCGCAATGCCGTAGTGTGTGGAATTGCGGACCGCCACCATGCCCATGCCGAGTTTCTTGGCCTTATCGATAGCCATCTGCATGGACTTTTTCGCGACCACCATGCCCATGCCGTTGTGGCCGTCCACTACGGCAGTCGTCGGGGTCTCACGGATCACTTCAAACTCTGTCACCGGATTCAGGATCCCGGCATCAATTCTGTCAATGTAGATGGGCTTAAAGCGATTGCATCCGTGGCTCTCCACGCCTCGCCTGTCGCTTTCCAGCAGCACATCCGCGCAGACTGCAGCATCTTCCTCCGGCACGCCGACCTTCTTGAACACCTCGATCATAAAGTCATTCATCAGTGCAAACGGCACATAGGGCCTGGTTTCATTCGAAAAGTCCAGCATGATACGCCTCCTTCTTCTGAAAATGGCGCTGCATGATCGCAGCGCCAATATTCGTTTCAATCAGTTTGTAAGGTATGTACCGCCTTACAGATACTTCTCCAGTGCAGCCTTGATCTCATCGGATACTTCAGCCGCCGTCGCCTTATCCGCAGCACTCACGGAAATGTAGAACTTCAGCTTCGGCTCGGTGCCGGACGGTCTGACGACCACGGAGCAGTGATCCTCAAGCATGTACTTGAGCACATTGGACTTCGGAAGTCCGTCCAGACCCTGCTCATAGTCCAGAGCCTTGGACACGGCCCGGCGGAGGTTTTCATCGGCAAAGGGGCCTTTTGCGTTGTTGAAGGCCAGCACCGCGGGGGCGTTGGTTGCGTTGATGCTCAGAAGCT
>JAFUAE010000003.1 GCA_017460845.1 Lachnospiraceae bacterium | reverse complement strand
GATATCGTGATTAAAAAAGAAATGATTGCCATGCTTCTGGCAGGAGGACAGGGCAGCCGTCTGGGCGTCCTGACGCAGAAAGTCGCTAAGCCGGCGGTTTCCTTCGGCGGCAAGTACCGTATCATCGACTTCCCGCTTTCCAACTGCATCAATTCCGGTGTGGATACGGTCGGCGTGCTGACGCAGTATCAGCCGCTTCGCCTGAACGCGCACATCGGGATCGGTATTCCGTGGGATCTGGACCGCAACGTCGGCGGCGTTTCTCTGCTGGCTCCGTATGAGAGCGCCAAGGGCAGCGACTGGTACAGCGGCACCGCGAACGCGATCTTCCAGAACCTGGATTATATCGACTCTTATAATCCGGATTATGTGCTGATCCTGTCAGGTGACCATATCTACAAGATGGACTACGAGATCATGCTTGACTACCATAAGGCCAACAAGGCGGACGTCACCATCGCCGTCATGCCTGTCCCGATGGAGGAGGCAAGCCGTTTCGGCATCATGATCACCGACGATCAGAGCCGGATCACTGATTTCGAGGAAAAGCCGAAGGTACCGAGGAGCAACCTTGCTTCCATGGGTATCTACATCTTCTCCTGGAAGGTCCTCCGCGAGGCGCTGATCACGCTGAGCGACGTTCCGGAGTGCGACTTCGGAAAGCACGTCATCCCGTACTGCAGGGACAACGACATGCGGCTGTTCGCGTACGAGTTCAACGGTTACTGGAAGGATGTCGGAACCCTGTCGTCTTACTGGGAGGCGAACATGGAGCTCATCGACATCATCCCCGAGTTCAACCTGTACGAGGAGTACTGGCGCATCTACACCAAGAGCGACATTATTCCGCCGCAGTACGTATCGGAGAAGTCCCACATTGAGAAGTGCATCATCGGTGAGGGCACCAGCATCTACGGTACGGTCGTCAACTCCGTCATCGGCGCAGGCGTCACCATCGAGGAAGGCGCGGAAGTCCATGACTCCATCGTCATGCGCGACACGGTCGTCAAGAAGGGTGCGAAGATCACCAAGGCGATCATCGCCGAGAATTCCGTGATCGGCGCGAACGCAGAGCTCGGCGTCGGCGAGTTCCGTGAGAGCACCTATGACAAGCGCGGGTACAACGCGGATCTGGTCACCGTCGGCGAGAACACCGTGATCCCGGACGGGGTCAAGATCGGCAAGAACACCGCGGTCTGGGGCGTGACCGAGCCGGCAGATTATCCGGACGGCCAGCTTGCGGGCGGCGGTGCAATTGTGCGAAGGGACGGTGATCTTTCATGAGGGCGCTGGGTATCATTCTGGCAGGCGGAAACAGCAAACGATTGAAAGAGTTGTCAAAAAGAAGAGCAGTCTGTGCAATGCCGGTGGCAGGCAGCTACCGCAGCATAGATTTTGCACTCAGCAACATGGAATTTTCCCGCATCCAGAAGGTTGCGGTACTGGCACAGTACAACTCCAGAAGTCTCAATGAGCATCTTGCATCTTCAAAGTGGTGGAATTTTGGCAGAAAACAGGGAGGATTGTACTTATTTACACCTTCTTTTGCGGATGCAGAAAGCAACTGGTACCGGGGAACGGCTGACGCGATGGCGCAGAATATCCAATTCCTCAAAACATCGCATGAACCATATGTGGTCATCGCATCTGGTGACTGTGTTTATAAGATGGATTACAATAATATCCTGTCCTATCATGTTGATAAGAGAGCGGATATTACCGTCGTCGTCAAGGAAATGCCGGAGGACTTTAATGTGGAACGATACGGCATCGTCCACATGGATGAGGACAACCGGATCCAGGATTTTGTTGAAAAACCTGTAGTAGCTCAATATAACACGATTTCGTGTGGTATTTATGTGATTCGCAGGAGGCTCCTGATCGAGCTTCTTGAAAAGAGCATGGATGAAAACCGCTATGATTTTGTACAGGATATTCTGATCAGGTACAGAGGTCTTAAGCGGATCTATGGATATCGTATGGAAGACTACTGGAGCAATATTGCTTCGGTTGAAGATTATTATCGCACCAATATGGATTTTCTGAAGGCACCCGTCAGGAACTTCTTTTTCCGGCAGTATCCGGAGGTCCATTCACGTGCGGCGGATCTGCCGCCGGCAAAATACAATGTCGGAGTGAATATCAAAAACAGCCTTCTGTCGAGCGGCTGTATTGTAAACGGCACGGTTGAGAATTCCATACTGTTCCATCAGGTATATGTGGGTAATAATTGCGTAATAAGGAATTCTTTAATTTTGAATGATGTGTACATCGGAGACAACACTATAATAGAAAACTGCATCGTGGAAAGCGGCGACACCATTCAGGCTAATTCCTGTTACAGAGGAGAAAATGGTATAAAGATCGTATTGGAGAAAGGCGAACGTTATACCATTTAGAAATGGAGAACGCTATGCATGTTACAGACGTAAGAGTGAGAAGGATTGCCAGAGAAGGCAAAATGAGAGCAGTCGTTTCTATCACGATAGACAATGTGTTCGTCGTCCACGATATTAAGGTAATTGAAGGTGAAAAGGGTCTTTTCATTGCGATGCCAAGTAAAAAGTCCGCGGACGGTGAGTACAGAGATATTGCTCATCCGATCAATTCTGAAACCAGGAGTATGCTGGAAGAAATTATTTTAAAGAGTTATGAAGAGAGCGCACTTCAGGAAGAAGGTGCTCAGGGAGAAAATGGAGCAGCAGTACCGACAGCATAGCATTTGCATCATGCACCATGACAGATTATAAAACACACGTATTTGGAAGGGGGCGTAATGAGCGCTCCCTTCTTTCGCTGACAGCAGGGGAAACAGGGGCTGTGTGACAGACGGATTCCGAATGTTTGAAGCGATTTTGGAGCGCGCAGCGCGTAAAAAGCGCGGAGCGCATGCAGCAATGTGCCCATTTGTCGGGCAGCTCACAGCATAACAGGAAAGCATAAAGGAAAGACAAAAATGGACACTTTTTTTATCATTGTCGGTCTGGGAAATCCCGGCAGAAAGTATGACGGTTCAAGGCACAATGCGGGCTTTGATGTGATCGATGAACTCGTGGACCGCTACCATATCGGCGGGCCTGAGCGGTTCGGGAAGTCCATGATCGGGAAAGGACGGATCGGAGACCGGAAGGTGATCCTTGTCAAACCGATGACATATATGAATCTGAGCGGGGAAGCCGTGCAGGAGATCGTGCATTACTTCAAAGCGGACCCCTCCGAAGATCTGCTGGTCATTTCCGATGATATTGACCTGGAGGCAGGCCGGCTCCGCGTACGCAAAAAGGGGAGCGCAGGGGGCCACAACGGACTCAAAAACATCG
>JAFUAE010000046.1 GCA_017460845.1 Lachnospiraceae bacterium | reverse complement strand
TAGATCAATCGCTTAACACCGACTGCAGCTCATCCGGATTCAGGACTTCAATGGTTTTGCCCGTGTACCGAATGATTCCATCCTTTTCCAGCTTTTTCATTTCCCTGTGAAGGGATGGCCTGGATACGTTCATGATCATGGCCCAATTAGACATGGAATCCGGGATCTTTACAGCAGTCTTTCCTGTTTGCCTGATCTGCATCAGCAGCCAGAATGCAGCTTTCTGGGCGATTCCGTTGTAGGACAAAAGCTCAAGCCTCTGCTGAAGCATATAGGTTGCAGAAGCGATTTCTGTCGCAAAATTCTGCAGGATCCGTACATCCTTTTGCATCAGTGACAGAAGGTCTTCCTTCTGAAACACCATCAGGGTCGTTGGCTCCAGCGCGACAATATCACAGGGATAGTGCTGGCTTTTTGAGAAGACAGCGGCAGGGCCGATCAACTCACCAGGAATACGGACGGAGACGTTCACCTGGCTTCCGTTTGGAAAGGACTTCTGAGCTTCCACACGCCCTTCCAGGATAATGGCTATTCTGAAAGCCGGATCCATCAGATGAAAGATCGTTTCTTCTTTATCGTAGCACTGAATGTGATGGGGCGTCTCTTCCAGATATGCCCGGAGGTCTTTTGCCATCACGCCCCGAAACAGTGTGCTGTTTTCCAGTACAGTATAGTCCATTGCGAACCTCCCATTAAGGATCTTTAGCTCGATTATACACCAAAAAAAATCTGGCTGTGTATCTCGGGATACAGATTTCTTTAAAATCTTTGTGTATACTGATGCCAGAACGAGAGAAGGAGGATATCAGAATGATTCGTAAGATCATACATATCGATGAAGAAAAGTGCAATGGCTGCGGGCTGTGCGCAGAGGCCTGCCACGAAGGAGCCATTGACATTATAGATGGAAAAGCGAAGCTCATGCGGGAGAACTTCTGCGACGGTTTCGGGGATTGTCTGCCGGGATGTCCGACAGGAGCTATCACATTTGAGGAGCGTGAAGCTCCGGAATATGATCAGGAAGCCGTAAAAAAGGCACAGGAAGCGAAAGAGAAAAAAATGATGAACGAAATGATGCATGAACACCATGAGGGCGGCTGCCCGGGATCAAGAATGATGCAGTTCACACAAAGAGAAGCTGAGGAAAATGATCCCGTCAGCGCCAATAAATCAGTTTCCCGCCTGGCACAGTGGCCCTGCCAGATCAAGCTGGTGCCGACGCAGGCGCCCTTCTTTGACGGAGCAAAGCTGCTGATCGCAGCTGACTGCACAGCTTACGCATATGCCAACATGCATGAAGAGTTCATGCGCGGCAAGGTCACCATTATCGGATGCCCGAAGCTGGATGCAGTGGATTACGCGGAAAAGTTAACGGAGATCATTCGGAATAACGAAATCAAGAGCGTGACCATCGTCCGTATGGAAGTACCCTGCTGCGGCGGTCTCCAGAGAGCGGCGGAAAACGCGCTTAAGGCAAGTGGCAAATTCATCCCGTGGCAGGTCGTTACGATCTCCCGCGACGGCAGGATTTTAGATTAATGAAGAGAACATCATGAGTTATACAGAATGGAAAGATAAAACGGCTGCGTTTAAGACAATTGATGTAAGAGGCATTCAGGGCAATTTCTTTCAGGGGTTGAAGAAGCAGGCAATGCAGCTTCCAGCCGGGAACGGCCTGGAAATCATTCAGTCTTTTGAACCCATCCCGCTCTATGAAGTGATGGAAGGCCTGGGCTATGAACATTTTACCGAGCAGAAAGGAGCTGCAGAGTTCCATGCCTACTTCTATCGCACGGAAGTGAAGCAGGAAGAAAAGGATATCCCAATGCGTCCGGCGGCGCTGACCAACATGCCGCTGATCGATGAGAAACTGGGAAATATCGCTGTGAACTTCTGGGATCTGACATGGAATGACGAAAACAGATATTTACCCTATGAGACCCGGCTTCTTCTCTCCCTGGCCAATGCTGTCGGTGCCGGCCGTATGCGTCAGGCGACAAGAGAGCTTGTGAAGGCATATATCCACGGCCTGGACAGCGCAGCGCTGGACGATGTATTCGAGCTGCTGGCCTGGAACCAGGGCATCGGTTATTTCAGCTCTGAGATCGGCCCGTCCACCCTGTTTGCCGCATACAAGACCATCAAAACACAAGAAAAGCAGGGCCGGGAACGCAGTGAGATCTGCGAAACGCTCAAGGAGAAGTTCGGTGAAAAGAATCCTGATGTGAAGGTGTGATCCTGATCGGTGGAGATAGCATATTATCTTTTTACATCTGTTATGGAGGAGAGGATCAAGGAGGATATCCGACGGAAAGGACTGCGTTGTGAAGCGTACAATGTCGGCGCCATGTGGCAGGATTATGAGCCGCAGACATTCGAGGAGATCATTGCGAGGCAGGGAAGGAAGATTCCGCTTATATAATAGCCAGGTTTAGAACGCAAGAGGAAAATGCGCGCTAAAACAGAAAGCTGGTTTACAGTTCCGAATTTTATTGTATAATAAGGTTAAAACAACGAATGTAAACCAGATATTCGATTTAGCAGGAGATTGGCCGAATGATTATAAATTATACATTTAACAATTATCGTTCATTTTGCGACGATGCAGAATTCAGCATGACTGCAAACGCGGGAAAAGTACTGAAAAGATATCCGGATAATTACAGTACTCTGCCGGGAGGACTAAAACTATTGAAGAGTGCTGTGATGGTTGGTGAGAACGCGGGCGGAAAATCAAATTTCATTTACAGCCTGCAATTCTTAAAATCACTATTCCAGGATAATTCTGTAGTAAAAACGGTATCTTCCAATATTAACAGTAATGCCGGAAAAGATCAGGAGTCTTTTGACATCACATTTTGTGTTGAGAGCGGACGCGTTTACCATTACTGCCTGACAATTGATTCAAAAAGAATTATAGCGGAGTCACTCTTCTATAAAAATGAGATCAATAAAAAAGAGCAATCGGTCTTTGAGGCATATTGGGCGCCGGAGGCAAAAGCATATCATTTTGAAGACAGCGGAATAGAGGAACCTGTCAGAAATGCGTTGAGGAAAAATGCCGGGGCGTTAGGCCTTTTTACCACCAAGCTTGCCCTATTGGGAAACGAATATGCAATTGAAGCCGTCAACTGGATGAATAATACACTTTATCCCGTATCCCTGACTGAAGGCAGCCTGTCTGTAAAGCAGCTTTCAGAACAGGACATCAGCATTCTGAACGATCCGGGATATTTAGATATCTTCCGGATGGTGGATTATAGTATCTGCGGTATCACCGTAGATAGGGAACAGCCTTTCAGTAAAACCATCATTTCACGAAAAAGGGCTGATGGTACAACAATGGACCGGGAGCTGCAGTATGATTCTACCGGTGTCAGAGAGTTTTTTGTCTGGGCCATTCAGATCTTCAGGGTTGTGTATGAGAACAGAGTCGTTTTTGCGGACGAGATGGATCGTGTCCTGAATCCGGTTTTATCTGAAAGGGTTATTTCGTTTATAAATGGAAAAACTCATTGTGGTCAGTTTATCTTCTCCACGCATAACGTTCTTCACCTGGACCTGAAAACTTATATGAAAGAGCAGATCTATTTTGTCACCAAGATAAGGGATAGTCTGAATTCAGAACTGTACTCATTAAGTGACTTCCCGGAAGTCCGTTATGAAACCACGAAGATATATGAGTTCTATATGAAAGGCATTCTGGGAGGTACCGCACTTGAGTAGACCGCAGCGCAGCCTTCGAAAGATATTCACTATCTATTGCGAAGGCGATACAGAGTATCATTATATTAATTATATGCGAAAGAATCAGGGAGTAGAGCTTTCTCTGAAACCGGTCAATATGAAGGGTGGAGGGTATCTGAATTTCCTGGATCATGTGAAATCTGATGCCAAAAACAACTGTCTGGCAAAATTTATAATCGTTGATGCAGACAAAGCCAGAGATGATCTGGGAGAACGCAAGAATTTAAAGCAGTTAATAGACTACTGTTCCCTTCAGAACAGGAAAGGGACGATTCCACATTTTTTGGTTCTTGACAGTCCGGATTTTGAATATATTGCCTGTTTGCATGATCCGAATTATAAAGGTCAGGATACGGAACGATATATCAAGACTGTGTTCGGATTTGAGTCCCTTGATTCTTTTAAGAAACATGAAAAGATATATGAATTCCTGAATTCCGACGGGCGTTCATGTAAAGACATGGTTGATAAGACCAGAGTCGGAGATTGTATTATTTGCCAGAGATATACCATCAGCAAAAAACGCTTTGACGTTCGAATCATCCAGACACAATACGACCCGGAGAAGTACTGGACACGTGGCAGTAATATATTTGAATTCTTTGATGTCATAGACTGGTGAGAAATTCTGAATACATTAATTGCGAATCAAAATGCTTGGCGCTTGCAGGAATGCAGGCGCTTTTCTTGTATGACGGGCATGCCGTCAGTCTGTGGTGAAAGTCCACAAGGGGCGTAGTTGCCGGCGAACCCCATAGCGACTCCCAAGGTTTGCATCGCGAGGTGCAGGCGAGAAGAAGGGATAGCGAAATCGCAGCCTGACGAACAGGAACCTGATACAAGGCGCACATAGCGGATAAGCTGGCAAGAAGCAGTGAAGTCCAAAAGGCAATCGTAACCCATGTGCGTAAATCAGGCAGGTAAACGAGGAAAGACTGGCAGGTCTATCCCGTGAGGTCTCGCAGACGGCCAAGGCCGCAGTAACAACGAACTGCGAGAAGTCAGCAGATGCCGTAGTAGGCTTTGCCCTGAAATGGGCATTGCCGAAGGGCTGAACAATGTAACCGTGTAATCAAATGTATGCCCCATGGAATACCTGACAGCAGGAAAGGCGAAACGTAAATGAGCATACCCTGCACCACTTAGGGCGGACCCTCCGATTCTGGAAAGAACTGTTTTCGCATTTCAGCCAGAATTGGATCTGCCGGTTCAATTGGCTGAAGTTTTGTTCATTTATGTCAACAAAACCGGTTTTTCTTCAGCCAGTTGACAATACAGAAGTCAAAATGGCTGAAATAGACCGGTTTTTTCAGCCAGAAGCGGCTGCAAGGCCAATTTTGGCTGAAGAGATGGTTTTCCAAACTATAGTGCGGCGGCTCCATGTTTGCATAAAATATGATAATTCTACCCTTCTTCAATAATAGTAGTTGAGCAGCGCTTTCCTGCCTTATTGCAATACGCCCTTCAGGGTCTCGGCGCCGCTTGCCGCCAGCTGCTTCAGGATCTCGGGCAGCTCCGCCCTGGCTGCTTCATCCATCTTCACAGAGGCCTTGATCATCTCAAGGGCCGCGCGCATCGGCTCGGCCTTGAGCTCATTCAGGCTGTCTCCCCCTGCCTCGATCAGGTCGAACAGCGCATCCGTAAAGATATGCCGCTGCCGATCCGTCATGCTGCCGATCCAGCGCTGCAGGAACTCGTCGTAAAAGCGTCCGCTCGGGCTCCTCTCCGATTCGACGAAGCGGTTCCCCAGCACCTCCCAGGTAAACGCATCATGCTGTCCGAAGCCGGAAACCCTGCTGCTGATCACCAGGGTCCTGGCATGGCTGTCCAGCAGAGTCCCGATAATCGAGGAATCCGGCAGGATCACATTGTCCACCAAGTTCAGGGGACTCTGCTTAAGCTCCAGGTCCCCGCGCCAGTCCATATAGTCGTAGATCGTACCATTCATAGTATTACTTCCGGCTCGAGATCGCGGAAGCTGTGCAGGGAACATACAGGATCCCGGAAATCCCTGTCAGCAGGGGCTCCCCGGGATCCTGCCTCCCTCAGGCCTTGTTGAACTTCGTCTTGGGCTGCTTGCAGCGCGGACATTTCCAGTCGTCGGGCAGGTCTTCAAAGGCAACGCCGTCATGCTCCTCCGGGTCATAGACGTAGCCGCAGACGGAGCAGATATACTTGCCGGAGCCCTCCTGCTTTGAGAAGTCCACCTCTGCCAATACTGTCTCCGGCGGGTTGTCCAGATCCATCACGCGCCCGGCCTCCAGGTTCTCATAGCCCTGCGGGGTATGCGTCCCCATGTAGACAGTGGGATGATTCCGGACAAATTCGATCACCCGGTCCTGGGTCACGCGGGTCTCGGGCAGGTCGTCGTACACGACGGAGAGCTTATTGGCATACAGCGCCTCATCCACATAGGTGATGTCGCCGTGGCACATATAGAACAGGCCGTCGTTCTCTATGATCACGATGCTGTTGCCGCGGGTATGGCCCTTGGCCCTGATCATCCAGATGCCGTCCCTGATCTTCTGCGCTGCGGGGAAGTTATAATACGGGCCGTCTGTAAACTTAACGGGGACCAGGTTCGCCAGGCCCTGCAGCTCCTCTGCGCCAAGCTCCTCCTCGTTCACATAGACTTTGGCGTTTGGGAAAAGGCTGATGCTGCCGGAATGGTCGCTGTGCCTGTGGGTCAGCAGGATCTTCGTGACCTGCTCGGGCCTGTAGCCCAGCGCCCTGAAGGCTGTGATATAGTCGGAGATGATCCGCCCGATAAAGGCAGGGCTGTTCTCATCGGGCACCTCCTCCGGCACCGCATCCGTCAGCCCGGTATCTACAAGGATCACCTCATCCCCGGTATCGATCAGGTAATTCTGAAGACTTCCGCGGTAGCGGATATTTTTGTCGAACTTTTCAGGCCCCTCTTCTCCGCCGAAAGCAAAGGGCTGTGAGTAAAATCCGTCCTTCCTGAATTTGACTGCCTTGATCTGCATAAAAGAACCTCCTCCTTTTTCATACATGCTTCAGCCTGATTATAACACAGAAACCGGGAAATGCGGTACTGCGTACATTTCCTGCAGGTGCTATAATAACAGTTAAGCTCAGGAGGTGCTGCTGATGGAAAAAAAGCTGCTGCATCAGAAGATCCGACCCATCAGGAGGGTGATGCAGGCAGCAAAGGGCCTCCTTAAGCGAAACCATCGATCATATCACCGACAACGGCAATACTCTCGCGATCTATCTTGACCGGCTCTATTATGAGGGGGAGGTCGCCGTCCTGGAGTTCTCAATGGTCCAGGACCATATGTATCAGATCGACAAATGGGTCGAGGGAGAGGCCGGAGGGAGCAGAAAACGGAAGTATGCCGCCTCACTGATAAAGCTGCTGAAGATAACCACTGAATACTGATAAAGGAGCAGAAGAATGAAAAAAGGAAGAAAGCTAATCAGTCTGTGCCTGGTCCTGGCGATAACGGCCTGCGCGTTTGCAGGCTGCGGCGGAAAGGCTGCGGAAACGAAGGCTCCGGAATGTGCTGCCGCGGAAACAGAAACGACGAAGGCCGCGCCGGCATCAAAGGCAGCGACGGCAGAGAGCGCCTCGAAATCGGCGCCGGCGTCAGAGACTGCGCCCGGGCCGTCCCAGGCCGGGGTCACCGGGGCCGGGAGCAAGGCCGGAGCGGCATCCGCTGCGGCTCCCAAGGAGGAGATCCCCGCCGGAGACATTTCCATTACCTGGGAAGACAGCCGTGTGTATGCGGACCTGAGCCTTGGAAGGTATCGGCGCATCACCACCTACGGGGTGAAGGGATACGAGGATGTGCCGTTTATCACGGTGCACGACTATCTGGACATCCTCTGTGAGGGCCGGCAGCGGATCACTGTGGAGGACAATGTCATGAAGGTCTTCCTGAACGGGACTGAGGCTGTGATCGACCCATGGGAGGATACGATCCGTTTTGACGATCCCGCGAGGTTCCGCTCCTTCGGCGAGGTGGACGGGGCCATTGTGGAGGAGTCGGAATACAATGTGATCACTGCCTCCGAAAAGCATGCTTCCCGGCAGGAGGATACCAGGCCCCTCGTGATTTCCCTGCGGGACTACCATATGCCGGTCATCGCCTATGAGGACACGGTCCTGATGCCCTTCCTGGCCCTGCAGAATACCTTTGGCGCTGTCAGGATGTGTCCCGTACTGGCCTACAACGGGAAGGATTATTTCAATGCCTTTGAGGCGGACGATTTCCTGCTGGAGGAGGAGCATGCCGCAGCCAAGGACAGCCCTTATATAAAGGCGATCTATTCCGGGCCCTTCGCAAAAAAGGATAAGACGACGCAGGCTTACGCGGATTACGGCTATTATTCTGTCTGCCTGCTGCTGGATCTTACCTTCGGCCACAAGGAGGAGAAGAATATCACGAGCTTTGATGAGTATTTTACCAGGATGAACGCAAAGCCCGTCATGACCTCCACGGATCCTTCTTCCGCAATGCTGGCGGAGTTCATGCTGTTCAACTATCTGTTTGATTCCGGACACGATTCCGTGTTCCATCCGGATACGGTTTTCGGGGTCGATGTGAAGGCGGATGCCGACACGGCAAAGAATATTGCCGGGGAGATCATGAAGTCGGAAGCAGGCAGGGAACTCTTCAGCGAGGAAAAGGCAGGGGGAAAGCCTGCACAGCAGGCGCAGGAGGAAGCCGAAGCTGCACAGCAGGCCCGGGAAGAAGCGGAGAAGCAAAATACCGGTGAAATGATCCTGGGCGTTCTGACAGAAAAGGGACTGAAGATCCCGGAGATCGCGCCCCTCCTGGTCTGGAGCACATACATGGAAAAGCTCCGGCCCGCGGATTACGGAGATGAGCGGCTCGATTACGCCGGCGATACTGCAGTGATCTATTTCAATGCATTTAAGGACGACACCGCCAAAAGGCAGCCCTCCTACTATCTGGACCCGATCAGGGAGGAGGACGCTAAGGAAAGCAGCTTCGCCTTCTTCTATCAGTGCTTTGAGGATATCAAAAAGCATAAGGATGTAAAGAAGGTCGTGATCAATCTTGCCGATAACGGCGGCGGGGCCGCGGCCGGCCTGATTTCGATCCTCGGCTTCCTCTCGGAGGACGGAGAGGTACGGATCACGGATCGGGATATGATGACCGGCAGCTTCCGGGAGGAATGCTATCACGTGGATACGAATCTGGACGGGATCGCCGATGAGCGGGACGGCTTCGGCGGGCAGTATGACTTCTATATCCTGTGCAGCGGCAGTTCGTATTCCTGCGGCAACGCGCTCCCGTACTTTGCGCAGCAGCAGGGCCTTGCCAAAATCATCGGCACGGCTCCCGGCGGCGGCGACTGTGTCGTGGCGGCCTTTATCGACGCCTACGGACACTGCGCCTACTATTCCGGGATGCTGAAGCTGGGAAATATGGAAGGCGGGAAATTTGTGTCCAATGAAAACGGGACAGAGCCGGATCTCAATATGATGCCCTCTGTGCTGGATTACACAAGCACCCCCTGGTTCGATCCGGAGGGAATCGCGGATGCGGTCCGCCAGTATGAAAACGGCGCAACCGAGATCAGCTATGGCGAGCGGGATCCTGCCGAGATCGTCACCACGCTCCTGGAGGCCCTGCTGGAGAAGCTGGAAAAAGCGGGATAAGCCTGACCGGGATTTTACAATCTCGCAATTATCGCTGGCTCGCTTTATAGTTATATGGGTGTGATCCTGAACAGGGATATTTACATCGACCCGGTTATATTATGGTAATTCTATTTTTCCAGGAGGTATTTTTATGCAGAATATCGTAGCGGCAATTTTTGAAAAAGATAGTGAGGGCTATCGCGGCCTTGACTGTTCAGTTTCAGACGTCCTCTTAGATACCATGCGGTGTGTATTTCAGTGGGAAGAAGATGAACTGATGCAGTAACAATTGTAAAAGAAACATTCGGATACATCCTGATTAACTGAGAAAATCATGATTTATTCTCGGTCTTGCAGACAATTATACCCATTATACCCTTTACGAATAGTCGCTTTGAGGGTATAATGGGTATAACAAATTACAGAGGGGATATTCCGTGTTAATAGAGAATATATACAACCAGATCGCAGAAATAGAGAGAGAAATAGCGGTCCTGCCGGAGGGAAGCATTACAAAAAAGAAGATCAGGGGCAAGGACTATTATTATCATCGCATAACCCGTGACGGTAAGAGAATTGAGAACTATGTGAGCTTTGAACAGGTTCCGGATCTTAAAGAGAAGATTGAAAAAAGGAAGGCGCTTGAGAAAAAACTGAGGGAGCTTAAGCGAATGCTGCCCAAAGAAGAGAAAGGTTCAGACAGGATCGCGGAAAAAGAACCTGAATTTAAAACGAATGTGAGGACAGGACGACAGCTGGAATCGCAAATCGCAATAACCAGAAGGTATAAGAAAAGAGACTGTATCCGCGTCCTGAGGGACTATATCTTTGGCCCCGCGCAGGACAGGGTTCTGATCCTTTATGGATTAAGAAGAACCGGGAAGACAACGATGATACGCCAGATCCTTACAGAACTGTCTCCGGAAGAATTCAAAAAAGCCGCTTTTATCCAGGTGACAACAGGCGACTCGCTTGCTGATGTGGATACTGACCTCAGGCTGTTGGAAAGGAACGGGTTCCGGTATGTCTTTATTGACGAAGTAACATTGCTGGAAGATTTCATCGAAGGGGCTGCTCTCTTCTCTGACATTTATGCCAGCAGCGGTATGAAGATCGTTCTGTCGGGGACAGATTCCCTGGGATTTGCATTTACCAGGGAAGAACAGCTTTATGACAGATGTATCCTGCTGCATACCACATTCATTCCCTATCGCGAATTTGAAGAAGTTCTTGGAGTAAAAGGTATCGATGAATACATCCGATACGGCGGTACGATGAGCCTGGGAGGAATCAACTATAACGCGGATACGCCTTTTTCAGACGCGAAACATGCAGAAGAATATATAGATACTGCAATAGCGAAGAATATCCAGCATTCACTGAAGGCATATCAATATGGCGGTCATTTCCGATTACTGCTGGATCTGTATGAGCGAGGCGAATTTACCAATGTGATTAATCGGGTGGTGGAGAACATCAACCATAGTTTTACAAAAAGCGTTATTGAGCATTTGAATCTTGATGAAGTGACATCCGGAATTATGAGGATGCTGGATATCCTGAACAAAAAGGATCAAAGCATGCAGATTGAAGAGGATCATATGATTCAGATCAGGGAGTACCTGACGATGCTTGATCTCATTATGGAGATCGATCTGGAATCATTGCCGGAGGTCAGCAAAAAAGGAAAACTCACGGTTATCACACAGCCGGGATTGAGATATGCAAAGGCAGAAGCCATTATGGAAAGCATTCTTCTTGATGAACAGTTTCAGGAATTATCGGCAAGGGACAGGAAGCGTATATTGGACAGGCTTTTGTCTGAAATACGCGGAAGAATGATGGAAGAAATTATCCTTTTGGAAACCAGACTGGCCAGTCCGGACAAAAAAGTGTTTAAGCTCCAGTTCCCGATCGGTGAGTTTGATATGGTCGTATGTGATACCAGGGAACTCACCTGCAGGATCTATGAGGTAAAGTACAGTAAGGAACAGGTCGCCGAACAATTTCGTCATTTGAATGATGATGAGAAATGCTCTATGACGAGTCACAGGTATGGTGATATAGTAGGAAAGTATGTGATTTACCGGGGTGAGCCGGCAGAATGCGGTGGTATCAGGTACCTGAATGTAGAGGATTACCTTAAATCATTAAAATAGTTCTAAGACGTATAAAACATCAAAACAATACAGTTCATTGCACTTTTGGTGATTTACAGGCGCTTGCTTCGGGTAAATGGCAAGATTTAAGGAGGGAAGTACCATGATCAAAAAAGCATCGGAGATTTCGCTGAAAGTACGCCCGATTGCTCTGACGATAGAGCATCGCTACTACTATGAGGGGTCCCTGCCGCTTTGGCAGCGGTGAGGCACTGCAGCCCGGCTTTGACAGACTGCTGAATGCGCAGATTGCAGAGGAGTTTCTGGGATACCTGAAGAGCACCGCTCCGGCGGGAGTAGAGCTGCTGGACCTGGTCAGCATCGGGCGTACAGATAACTGGGAGAACAAGGAAGAGATGTGGGACACCGTACGAGAAGCCCTGGTGGCCGCATACTGAAAAGAAACAAAGGGAGGCCGGTTATGATATTAAACTGGGTAGACGGATTCGAGATTAACGTCCGCATTGAAAACGGCACAGCGATTATATCTGCCAACAAGGAGGGACTGCTTTCGCTGGCGGATAATTTCAAAAGCCTGGCAGAGGAACCATCGGGAAGTCATATTCATCTGGATGCCTATAACAGTCTGGAGAATGATTCTGCGGAACTGATTCTCGAAAAGATATAAGCATTGACAGCAACGGCACGTTGCTTGTTATGGCAACCTTAATCAAACCGAATGTCTGCGTGAGAAAATAAAGAAAGCAGGTGTATCTCTATGACAAAACAATGGATAATCAGGATGGCCCTGGTGCTGGGGCTTGTTTTTTCACTTTCTGCATGCGGTTCGGCCCAGGCGGCATCCGGTCCGCAGACCGGCCCCGGTACTCAGACAGCGGAAACGGCTGCAGAAACATCAGATGCAGAGATGACCAGCCCGGTGGCAGATACCATATCAGCACAAAAAACAGATAACACGGCGGCGGTGCAGAAGGAAACGATAAGCGCGGAGCCGGAAAAAGGTCCGGCAGGCACAATGGAGGAGGTACAGAAAACCATGCTGCAGATGAAGATTGGAGAAACAAAGGTCAGTGTCAACTGGGAGGATAACGATTCCGTGGCAGCGCTGAAGGAGCTCTGCAAGGATGTGCCGCTTACCATTCAGATGTCCATGTACGGCGGCTTTGAGCAGGTAGGTTCCATTGGCACCAGGCTCCCATCAAATGACGCGCAGACGACCACCTCTGCCGGAGACATAGTGCTGTACTCCTCCAATCAGCTTGTTGTATTTTACGGGTCAAATTCCTGGGCTTATACGAGACTCGGGCACATTACCGATCAGGATGCGGCCGGAATGGCCAGCCTTCTCAGTAAGGGAAATGTGACGATCACGATCAGTATGGAGAAGGCAGAGTGAAGATCCGAAGAAAAGCGGAACGGTCAATATGAACTCGCCTATGGCTACTGCTTCGAAGAAGCGTGTCTGTACGCGGCATCTATGGGGATCGGACTGGCGCATTTTGACCTGACAAGGAAGGAAAATGGTCTGTCCGGCAGATCGAGGAGAAGGCGGAACAGGAGCTGAAAGGTCTGACACTGAAAGATTGCATGGACAGTATGCGAAAACTGATAGATGAGGAAGACCTGAAAGGTCTCTTCCGGAGGATCAAGGGGGAAAACCATACTTCGGATTTCATAACATAGTAAAAACAATATCGCTTCTTACTAGGGCTGCTGATACAATTCCCCGGGAATGGCCTTAAGAGAGTGTTGAAATCCTTATTATATGAGGGTTTTGGCACTCTTCTTTTTATGTTCAGATATAAATATTCTTAGTGAATGCCGATAGAATGCTGAGTGAAAGAAGAGCGCAGATTGACTGATTATGCCGGCTGTCGTATTCTTGAAAAAGGAAGACAAAAGGACGTGAAGAAGTCTTCTGTGCCAGCGATAAATCGCAGCTTGCGGGGTGATATTATGAAAGATTTTGATCTCGTTATTGATAACGCAGCCATACTCACGATGGACGTCAATGAAACAATCATAAAGAATGGTTCCATTGGAGTTAAGAATGGAGCCATATCATTTGTGGGAAAGCAGATATCGGATACCTGCTGCCATGCCAAAAAGCATATTGATGCACAGGGAATGATAGCGCTTCCCGGCTTTGTGAATACTCATGTACATTGTTTTCAGTCCCTGCTTAAAGGGTTAGGTGCAGATCGTCCTCTCATTAGCTGGTTGAACAGTTCCGTGCAGCCGTTTGGTGTCAGAGTTACTCATCGGCAGCAGGAACTCGCGACACTTGTCGCATGTCTTGAAGCTCTCAAGAGCGGATGCACGACCTTTTGTGAATTCTTCTATACGAACCAGGATCCGGAACTTGCAGATGTCTGTATTGAATCGATGCAAAAGACAGGTATTCGCAGCATCTTCATGCGAACCTTTCAGGATTACGGTGGGGAGTATAACGTTCCCGATTGCTATATTGAACCGGTAGAAAAAGCGATTGAAGAGGTGGAACGGTTACGAAAAATTCCCTGTTCCGATGATATGCTTTCCATCTGGACGGGACCTGACGTGACATGGGCAACGACTCTATCTGGATACAGGACAATATTGGAGTACTGTCTTGACCAAAAAGTACGCTATACCATGCATCTTAATGAGACATTGGAGGATAACGATATGTGCCGGCGGAATTACGGCAGGAATATCGTAGATCTTCTTGATGAAATCGGCTTCCTGACTGACCAGTTCCTTGCGGTGCACTGTGTACACCTTACACAGGATGAAATACGTCTTCTTGCAAAAAGAGGCGTTTCGATCAGTCATAATCCTGCAGCAAACCTGTATCTTGGTTCCGGGATCGCGCCGATACCGGCCTGCTTCCAGGCAGGCATCAATGTATCGCTTGGAACAGATGGTGCTGCAAGCAATAATACGACAGATATGCTCGATACAATGCGGCTGACGGCCCTGATCCATAAAGGCGTTTGCCATGACGCGACGGCAATGAGCGCTGAAAAGGTTGTCAGGATGGCAACAATGGGAGGCGCGAAGGCACTCGGAATGGGAAAAATGCTCGGATCGCTTGAGGTGGGAAAGAAGGCGGATATCATTCTGTTTGACCCTGAACAGATACGGTCTGTTCCTATGCACGATCCCATCACGACCCTTGCGTATTCTGCATCAGCTGAAAACATTGATACTACGATTGTTAACGGGGAAGTTGTATACCGTAAAGGTATTTTTTCCTGCGGTATCGATGAAGAACAGTTAAACAGGCAGGTGATGTCTGAGCTGCAAAAGAGCGGGATGCTTCATTGCAGTCTTTCTTAAGTAAATGTTTTTTATACTACAGGTCGAATGACAACCCTGCCCACTTTCAGCTCCCGTATCCCAATAGGAAGAGGAAGCCGGTTTAAGCCCGGCGCGGTGTGAGTTCGAATCTCACCGGAGGTACTTTTGCAGGAATGACAGAACTGGAATAGCTGCTTCGGTTTACTGATTATTCATGCTGCTGTCTGTCTCTGCTCTGCTGCATCCGGCTGCGGATAGCAATAAGGACATAACCATAATGGTTACTGTCAGCCGGCCTGTAACGCAGAGAAGATTTCCTGACAGATTTCTTTTCTGATATTTCTTACACGCTCCTATATTTTTAATACCAGTCATGCTTTTCATCGCGGTCGAGGTCGTTGATCGCTGCCATTTCCTCATCCGTAAGCGCAAACCCGAACAGATCAAGATTCTCTTTGATATGCTCCGGATCGGAGGAACCCGGCTGATTGTCCGTCAGACTCCTCCGGACCCATCTGACTGGCGGCAGGTTCCTGGCCCGCCTTCTGGGGCGGGCTCGCTGCCTGACAGGCGGAAACGCAGACCAGAAGCAGTATGAGAGCTAAAATGACGGATAGGATCTTCTTCCTGTTCATAGCCTGTCTCCGGTTTCTTTCTTATTTCAGGTATTCCGTAAAGAAGCTCTCGAGCTTGTCGAACGGGATCGCATGATTCTCGCCGCCGTCATAGAGATCCGTATGGGAAGCACCGGGGATAATCAGAAGTTCCTTGTTGTCTGTATACTTGCTGTCCTTTACCATATCGGCATAAGCATCCTTTCCGAAATAACAGGAGTGTGCCTTGTCGCCGTGCATGACGAGGACTGCGGACCGGATCTCATTCGTATATTTCAGAATGGGCTGGTTCATGAAGGACTCGCATCCGATGACATTCCAGCCGCCGTTAGAGTTTAAGGACCTTACGTGATAGCCGCGACCGGTCTTGTAATAATCGTAGTAATCTTTCACGAAGTACGGCGCATCCTCCGGAAGCGGATCTACCACACCTCCGCCAAGCGTATATTCGCCGGCCTTAAGATCCGCCAGTCTCTGTGCGCACATAGCCGCCCTCTTCTGATAGCGGGCTTCCTCGCTGTCTTCGCTGTCAAAGTAACCTTTGGCATTGACGCGGGTCATGTCATACATGGTGGAAGCAACGGTTGCTTTGATACGTGTATCCAGTGCTGCTGTGTTAAGCGCCATGCCGCCCCAGCCGCAGATGCCGATAATGCCGATGCGCTCCGGATCGACCTTATCGCAGAGGGACAGAAAATCAACTGCTGCCATGAAGTCTTCCGTATTGATATCGGGAGAAGCCATGTAACGGACATTGCCGCCGCTCTCACCGGTGAAGGACGGATCAAAAGCGATGGTAAGAAATCCTCTTTCTGCCATGGTCTGTGCGTAAAGACCAGCGCACTGTTCCTTGACCGCGCCGAAGGGGCCGCAGACGGCGATAGCAGGAAGCTTTCCTGCCGCATCCTTCGGTACATACATATCTGCCGCCAGGGTAATACCATAGCGGTTCACGAAGGTCACCTTGCAGTGATCCGCTTTGTCACTCTTCGGGAAGGTCTTATCCCAGTCCTGTGTCAGCTTCAGTTCTTCTTTCATCATCATGGTCCTTGTCCTCTCTTTCTCTTAATTCATCTGTTTTTCCTGATTCCGGATCAGAAAATCCATGCGGTCTACCCTGCGCTGGCTCTCATGCATCTGCTCTATGAGGCTGCAGCGCTGTACTTTCATCTGGTGCAGCATTTCACGATAGCTGCCGGTTTCGTAAAGGCTTCCGATCTGTTCCGCCGCCTCCATTGTGCATCCTGCATCGGAGAGCCTCTGTATCAGTTGTTCCTTTGTATCCATACCTGCAGGATCCTTTCTGAATTCTGCTTTATCTGCTGTTTTACCGGATATTCTCTTTTCGTCTTTTTATCCGGCAAGGCTATCATAACCGCTTGCACAGTTTTGCACTAATGGTTATAATTCATATCATGATATTCGTGTTGAGAATATCATGAAAATGACATCAACGGGGGTTCGAATCCCCCCCGGAGACGGTCTTAAGAGAGTGTTAAAATCCTTATTTTATGAAGGTTTTGTCACTCTTTTATTTTGTGTTCAGATGTGGATATCCTGAGAGAATGCTGAGTGAATGCTGACTGAATAAAGGATGCAGAGTGACTCCGGCCAAGGTGTGAATATGATGATGTGAACGAAACGGAACTCTACATCTCAAAAGCGTGGCAGATGAATGAAATTGCGGATCTAAATTACGATATCTTTGATGTCCTGCGGCATTCCGCCGGAACAAAAGAACGCTGTAAGGCGGTTGATTGAGATCTCCTCCGGACTCTGACAGTTGTAAGGAGACTGATATCCATGATATACTGGGGATGCGGCACGATATCTAAAACTCAAGAGTTCTGCATTCATCAGGCTTCGGGGCGACTGCGGCGTCGTTGACTGAGAGTATACCTGCCATCAGATAAAGCATTTCATATTCCAGAGAAAGAAAGGAGTCCGAGATATGAAAAGGGAATTCAAAGATCTGGTCCGTTTAGAGCAGTACGATTACCTGAACAGCGAGATCATAGGAGACTACAACGAGGCTCTTGCCGTAAAGTGCGTGAACGGCACCTTCGTCGGAAGCGAGGAGTACGGGGTCGCGTCGTGGCTGGGGATCCCATATGCAAAGCCGCCCGTGGGAGAGCGCCGCTTCAAGGCGCCGGAGTACGTGGATGCGAGCGACAAGGTCTTCGAGGCTAAGTACTACGGAAAGTGTGCCTTTGGCGCACACGGCTATCCGGATTGCGTGCAGAAGCTGGCCTCCGAGGACTGCCTCTACCTGAACATCTGGGTCAACACCGATGACAAGACCGAGAAGAAGCCTGTGATGTTCTGGATCCACGGCGGGGCGTACGTCGTCGGCTCGGGCTCGCAGACTTCCTACAGCTTCGCCAATCTCATCCAGGAGCACAGTGACATCGTCTTTGTGAATATCAACTACCGCCTGAACATGTATGGCTTTATGGACTTCTCGTCGGTACCCGGCGGTGAAAAGTTCGGGACGGCGCCCTGCAACGGCCTGCTCGACCAGGCTATGGCGCTCAGGTGGGTGCACGAGAACATCGCTGCCTTCGGCGGAGATCCCGACAACGTGACCATCTTCGGGCAAAGCGCCGGCGGCGGCTCAGTCTCCATTCTGCCAGTCATGAAGGAGGCGAATCAGTATTTCCAGAAGGTCATCGCCCAGAGCGGCTCGACCGGCCTGGCCTTCCCGGTCGGCTGCGAATCCGCGCAGGGCAAGATTAAGGCACTGCTCGAGTACACCGGCTGCAAGACCATGGACGACATCATGGCGCTGAGCGAAGAGGCGCTGCAGGAGGCGTATGTCAATGCGGTCGGCAAGTTCACCTCCTGCCCCTACTACGGAACGGAGGTGCTTCCCGAGGCGCCCATCGAGATGTACAAGAAAGGCCTGGCAAAGCACATAACCATCATGGCGGGCAGCACGGCCGACGAGGCCAGGCTGTTCATGGGCGAGGGCCCGAGCCTGACCTTTGCAGAGCAGAAGGTATTCGCTCAGCGCGCCGTGGGCGACGCAGCCGCCTGCCTGAAGGAAGAGGATAAGAAGTATTACGAAGAATTCCATCGGGTCTGCAGGGACCAGGAGCCGGGACTTGTTGAGACGGAGTTCATTAATGAGCTCATGTTCAGGATCCCCATGCTCCAGCAGCTCGACGTACAGAGCCGGTTCAATAAGACGTTCTGCTATTATTGGTCGTACCCGAGCAGTAATGCGAATCTGGGAGCAGCACATTCCGTGGAGCTCATGTTCGTGTTCAACCTCCGTGCCGAATGGGCGAGCGGCCCCTTCAACGGCACGAACACCCCCGACGAGATCTTCAAGACCGTTCAGCAGATGTGGACCAATTTCGCACGCTGCGGCAATCCGTCGACAGACAAGGTCGAATGGAAGGCGTACACAGAGGAAGACCAGAACGTCATGAATATCGCAGGGCCGGGTAACATGCATATGGAAAAGGGCCTTCTGGCTGAACAGTACAAGGCAGTGCTGCCTCTGACCGGCTACTACCAGTTCATGGATAAGTACTTTACTCCGGGATACCTTCTCGATATCGTCGCCGCACGTGAGCAGAAAGCCTAAATTTTGTTGTCAATTCTGTTCTTGGCTTTCCCCGTCAGAAAGACAAATCTGGCGGGGATTTCCTTATTATCAAAGGTGAATGCTTATGTGCTGCCGATACTGGGCTGATGAATCGCCGGAGCTCCGTGCGATCGTTGAAGAAATGAACCGCTCTCCGCTCGTTCGAAAATGGCAGAAAACGACCGGGATCAAAACCTGCGGGGAGATCCGGCCGACCGATGTGGTGCCGGTCATTGCACCAAACCGCTCTGGAGAGCGTGCTGTCTTTCCCATGAAATGGGGATTCTCCGGAAAATCTCTTTTGATGAATGCCCGGTCCGAAACAGCCGGTGCCAGGCCGACCTTCAGGGAATCCTGGGAGCGCAGGCGCTGCATTGTGCCGGCATCCTGGTACTTCGAGTGGGAACACCTGCACGGCAATGACGGCAGGATCCGAACAGGCGATAAATACATGATCCAGCCGAAGGATTCCACCATGACCTGGCTCTGCGGCCTGTATCGGATCGAGGAAGGCCTTCCGGTTTTTGTGGTCCTGACAAGGGCACCAGGCGGGGAGATAAGCTTCATCCATGACCGGATGCCGCTGATCCTGCCGGAGAAATGCATCGACGACTGGATCCGGCCGGACAACAGACCGGAGGATCTGTTGGGCGAGGCTCTGACGGAGATGGTTTTTGAGAAGGCGGATAAGCCATGAACAGAAAAAAGATCATGCTGTCAGGAGTGAAGAATATTTGGAAACTGCTCTACTGCAGCCGATCGTTATACAGTCGTTAAGGATTCCTTCAGCTGCTGCAGGAAACGCTCTGCGATCGGCGTAAAGGTCTGATAGCGGTTCCAGGCGATATAAAGCGCGGTCTCAAGTGCCGGAAACAGAGGGCGGAACACAAGTCCGCTGTCTTTGGAGGTGTCGATCAGATGCCGGAAGGTCAGCAGATATCCAAGACCTTCCCGTGCGAATACGGAACCGTTGTAGGAAAGCCTGAAAGACCCTTCCAGCTTCATTTTCGAAAAAGAACTCCCTGCCCATTTCTTAATATCACCGGTCCAGGCCTGCTCAGAGCAGAACAGGGGCAGGCCTGCCAGATCATCTGCCCGGATCACATCCGCTTCTGCCAGCGGATCCCCTTCCGGAATCACCAGTCCCCATACGTCTTTTTCCGGAAAAGCCAGATATTCATACTTCCGGCTGTCCGGCAGCTCCGCCAGGACCAGAAAATCCAGGAGGCCTTTATCCAGCTTGTCCGCGATCTGCTCCGTATCGCCGCTGGTGATATGGTAGTGCAGATTCGGGAAGCGGGTCTTAAAGGCTTTGATTACACGGGCCAGATACCGGATCTGATAGGATTCCGCAAGCCCTAAGTAAAGCTCCCCGCCGCTGATATCATCGAGGGAAATGAACTCCTGCTCGATCTTGTCGGCCATGCCGATAAGGTCCTCCGCCCGGTTTCGGAGAAGCACCCCCTCCTCCGTCAGCCGGATGCTGAAGCTGTGACGGATAAATAGCTTTTTGCCCAGCTCATCTTCAAGAGATTTCAAGGCCTTTGAAAGAGTCGGCTGCGTCACATGCAGGGTCTTGGCAGCCCTGGTCATGTTTTCTTCTCTGGCAACCGCCAGAAAGTAGCGTAAAGTACGGATCTCCATTGTGAGAAAACTCCTTGTGGTTCAGGCGTGCACGGCTGTAATCCGTGTGCACTGCTTATTTTCTGTGTTCATTTCCCCAGACACAGAGCCCGTCCAGAACCTTTACCAGGGAATGGCCCCTTTCCGTCAGAGAATACTCTACTTTGGGCGGGATCTGCGGATACACAGTCCGGATGATCAAATCATCGGCTTCCAGTTCCTTTAAATTCTGGCTGAGCGTCTTGTCGGCCACCTTTTTCAGGTACCGCTGCATCTCGTTAAACCGCACCGGCTCGTACTCCATCAGACAGTAGAGAATTACAGGCTTGTATTTTCCGGATATCAGCGAGAGGGCGTAACTATATCCTGTCTGATCGAAATCAGCAGTTTCAATTTGCTTCTTTTCCATAGCTTACCTCAAAGTAAGTACATTACATATAAGTGGGTACTTGTTAATTCTACGGCTCGATGGTACCATAGGTCATGCCAAAAGGCAATCCGGGATTTCTCCCGGCCAGATGAGAATCAATGGATGTCTGCTGCAATCCATCTGTCCCGGTGTGCGGGCGGCTGAAAAGAAACGGATATCTTTTTATTACCAGAGGAATCAGAATAGGAGGAATCAGAACATGAAAAAGAATCTTGGAGTTATACAGGCAGTCTATCCGATGCCGGTATTGATGGTGGCGGCGTACGATGAAAACGGCAAGGTGAATGCAATGAATGCCGCATGGGGAATGATCTGCAATGAGGACCGCATTGCACTTTTTATCGACGAGGAGCACAAGACGACGCAGAATCTGCTGAAGACAAAGGCATTTACCGTGAGCATCGCCGATAAGGAGCACATGGATGTGGCGGACTTCTTCGGCATCGCCACGGGAAATAAGATGAGTGATAAGTTTGAGCGTACCGGATATACGGCTGTAAAGAGCGAATTTGTAAACGCACCGGTCATTGACGAGTTCCCGGTGGTTATGGAATGCGAACTGGCTGACGTTGTGGAAAACGAAAGCTTTTACTGCATCGTCGGCAGGATCGTCAATACAGCGGCAGAGGAAAAGGTACTGTCCGAAAACGGCAAGGTCGATCCGATGAAGCTGGAGGCTCTGATTTTTGACCAGTTCCAGCATGGCTATTATGTAACCGGCGAACAGGTAGGTAAAGCCTGGAATGCCGGCGCAGCCCTGATGAAGAAATAATGCTTTCCCGGGGAAACTTACCCCGGGAAGGAAACAGCCCGAGGGCCTCGTTCTGTGAGAACGGGGCCCTTATGCGTCATAGTGTGCGGATACGTCTTTCAGATAATCAATGATTTTCAGATGCTGGGGACATATACTTTCGCACTGGCCGCAGGCAATACAGTCTTTCGCCTTTCCTCTCTTTTCGGAAAGAAGTTCATAGTTCGTGAAATTGATCGTCCAGCCTTTCTCCTCGAGATTTTCCCGCATATCCTCATTATATAAAGAGAAATATTCCGGAATCGCAATGTTCATCGGACATCCTTCCGTGCAGTAATGGCAGGCCGTGCAGGGCACCGTGATCTGGCTGTTGATGATATCCGCCACACGGAAGCAGACCTCCTTTTCTTTGTCTGTCAGCGGCTTAAAGTCTGACATATAGCTCAGATTGTCCTTCATCTGATCCAGGGTGCTCATGCCGGAAAGAACCATCATTACATTGGGAAGTGATGCAGCAAAGCGGATCGCCCAGCTGGGAACAGACATGGAAGGATCTTCGTCAGCAAACAGCTTCTCTGCGGACTCCGGTATTTTCGCAAGGGTTCCGCCTTTTACCGGCTCCATGACAATGACGGGTTTTCCATGCTTTACGCAAACCTCGTAGCAGGCCCGGCTCTTAATCCATTCACTTTCCCAGTCAAGATAATTGATCTGCAGCTGGACGAACTCCATCTCCGGGTGCTCTGTAAGGATCCTGTCCAGAAGCTCCGGCTGATCATGGAACGAAAAGCCCGCATGCTTTACCAGACCTTCCGCCTTTTTATGAAGCAGCCAGGAGAAACAGTCAAATTTTTCATAAGTCGGAAGCAGGCCTGCTTCGATTCCGTGCAGCAGGTAATAATCGAAATATCCGGCCCCGGTCTTTTCCAGCTGTGCATTAAAGATCCTGTCCCTGTCTTCAAAGGAACGAATGAACCCTGCATGCAGCTTGGTCGCCAGAGTAAACGACTCTCTCGGGTGGCGGGAGGTCAGGGCTTCCCTTACCGCATTCTCGCTGGCAAAGCCGTTGTACATCCAGGCGGTGTCAAAGTAGGTGAAGCCTTTTTCCAGGAACAGGTCCGTCATCTGCTTTACCAGTTCCAGATCGATATCCGCCTCATCTGCCGAATTCTGCGGGAGTCTCATGAGGCCGAAGCCGAGCTTTTTTTCAGGAGTGAAGTTCATAAACATTTCCTTTCTGCTGTCAATTGAGCATGTTCATGTACGGCATGATCGTCTGTTGATTTTATATTTCATCCGGTATCCCTGTCAATAAAAGAAATATGTGAATTGATGCCATTTGTCGGGAAACTCATGATATGATATAAGAGTCATAGATCATAATTTCAAGATGAACCTGCTGATCAGCGGGAGCATTGGCATATGACGGAATCTGGATCTATCTGTATTTCGATGATCCGTCCGTGTTTGAGGATTATGCAGTATTTATCAAGGGAACGTCCTTTCTCAAATCCAAGATCCGCACAATGAAGAGGGAAATGCAGAGAGACCGGGAAACGCTGGAGGACAGGAAACAAATGTTTGGCAGAGAGACCCGGAACTACCTTCTGGATGAGGAAAAGATCAGCAGATATCGCAGTTTCTTTGGAGAAAGGCCTGAGACGATCTTCAGGGCGGAAACAAATGAAAACGCAAAAATACCGGAATTCATTGAAAAAACCCGGGAGCTTTTTGAATGAAGACGATTAAAGTAGCAGCAGCAATTATCAAATCAGAGCATGAAAAGGAGCCGCTGATATTTGCGACACAGCGGGGTTATGGCGAATACAGGGACTGGTGGGAATTTCCGGGAGGAAAGCTCGAAGAAGGGGAAACGCCCGAAGAGGCCCTGGTGCGGGAGATCCGTGAAGAGCTTGCAGCAGGGATCACGGTAGACAGATACCTTACGACAGTGGAGTATGACTATCCGGCTTTTCATCTTTCCATGGCCTGCTTCTGGTGCAGCCTTTCGGAGGGGCAGCCGATCCTGCTGGAGCATGAGGCCGCAAAGTGGCTTCCCATTAATCATCTGCGGCAGGTAAACTGGCTGCCGGCGGATATTCTGGTGATAGATGCAATTGAAAAATGGTATATGTCTTATGAAGAGAGCAATGAATATGATCATTATCTTTATCGCGGTACTGATTGCAGCACTGCTTCTTGCCGGGTGCATACCGGGACAGAACACAACGGAAACACCGGCTCCTGAAAGCACAGCTCCTGAAAGCACAGCTCCGGGAAGTGCAGGTTCCGGGAAAAGAGATCCCGGAAAGGAAGCATTTGCCGTCAAAACCACACTCAGGGAACTGACCACGGTGGATCCGGAAAAAGGGATCGGCGTCTATGGCAGATATACGGAGCTGACTGCGGCGGGTGAAGTTCCCGAAGCGCTTTCCCGGATCATAGATGAAGTGAATGCCCGCGCGAAAGAAACGGTTGAAGCAAAAGCAAAGCGCTTCCTTGCGGAAAATGAATATCCGGTCCTGGCAGCAGGATCCGCAGTGACAGAGCAGTACAGCTACCGGAATATTTCATATATCGTAAATGTGACGCGGGCAGACAATGTCCTGATCAGTATTCTGGAGACCGAAATGGAAAAGGGCATCGGTGATCAGAAGGGCGAGCGGAGCGACGGGATACAGAGCTGCCGCTTTCATGCTTCCGTATATGACACACAAAGCGGCAGCCGGCTGACACTTGCGGATTTTCTGCAGGATCAGGGCACACTTCGGGGCCGTCTGGAGGATGCGCTTTTTAACAAATATGCGCTTACCGGACTCTATGCGGGCGGCGCGGAGGAGACACCGGCCTGGACGGCGGATTACCTCGGACTGCGGTTTTATTTCGACGGTCCGATGATTGCAGAAGAAAAAAGGAAGGAGCTGGGCGGAGGATCGCGCAAGGCGATACATGTCTCCATTCCTTATACAGAGCTGGACGGGGCTTATGCGGGCGGCGCGGCGCCGGCTCCGGAAAGCTTCATTGCACAGATCGAGAAGAATAAGGAATATGCACTGCCGCATGATAAGCGGGTCATCCGGGTCGAAAAGGCTGCGGACGACAGCGGGAAAGAAGCGTACCGCATAGTCATCAGAGACGGAAAAAGCGAGAATGCCTGGTGGCTGGAATATGCCGATGACAATTCGGACTATTATGTTTTCCGGGCACAGGGAAAGTATTATTTCTACCGTCTTGAGGATATGCTGGACCGCGCATACGTTTATAATTTTGAGAGCCCCGACGGCGGGTACGGCCGCTTTGAAAACCAGAACGCCCAATGCTTTGATTCCCTTTTGCATGAACAGTATCTGGCGGTCCCCTATGATCCAGAATGCATCCATATGCGTGAAAGGGCGAGAAAATATATGGATGCCGTATCAGGCCTGAATACCGTTCTTGTCCCGAACGGCCATTACGCGTTCCTTCCGGAGAGGGGACGCGGCAGGACCTGGCTGCATTTTGCACTGACGGATGAGTCCCTTGCCCTTGACAGCCGTAATGTCGGCTGCAGGCTGCTTCACGAAGTCAGAGCCGCGGCATTGGATGAGGATGGAAATGCAAACGGCGAAAGGATCATTAAAAAGGGCGATGTGCTGAGATTTTTACGGGTCGACGGCGAGAGCGAACTCTATTATTATATGTCCCCGCAGTATAACATGTACAACTCCGGGGCAAGAGATTACCTCTATGACTGTGCACTTGCGGACGGAACACAGGTGCGCCTTGTCACCCGGTTCGAGACCGGCTTCTTCATAGACGGCATGTATCTGGGCAGGATCGGGGAGCCTGTTACGCTCGGCGCGGCACAGTATGAAGCCGGGCAGGGCGAGCTGCCGGAGCATTATGTAGAAATTGGCGATAAAAAATATAAGCTGATCAGGGATCTGTCGCTTGAGACGGAAAGCGGAGAAGAAATTGATTTTGGCGGGGACGTCTGGTGGAAGGTCGAAAATTATATAGGGACATTTTTCTCGGAAGAAGGCGATGCCAGACTTGATATTTCCGAAAACGGTGACGTCAGCTTTGACTTTGAAGGAAGAACCTTCACGGGAAAGCTTCCGGAAAAGAGATTTTACCGGCGTGATGCAGCGGTCAAGATGAATGCGGAGTACGAAAGCCGCACCTTCCGGATCATTATAGAGGACGATCTGCCCTGGCATGATCCGTCCTTTGAGAGGATCCGGTTCTATTCCGAGGGCCTGCCGGCCACCAACGTGCCTTCCACAATGCCGCCGATCGAGGTGGAGCTGGTCAGGGAATCTGATTGAGGGAATCAGTTTTTATAGTAAACTGTCATCGCTAAGCTCGTCTGCGTCCTTTGGGCTTGACTTGCTAAACGAGCACGTATACATGAAAGTCATGAAGAGAAAAAATGCGAAAGAAATACTGGCAGAGTCTTTTCAGGAGCTGGCTGCCGGCAGAAGTATTGACAAGATCACAGTAAAGGAAATTACGGATAACTGCGGATATTCTGTGGCTACCTTTTACCGGCAGTTTCAGGATAAGTATGATCTGATCGCCTGGGACTATACCCGCCGGATCGCGGAGATCGTGAGCCGGATCGGAGGAAGTAGCAAGGAGTGGAAAGAGACGCTGCTGGAATGCGCCCGCCATTACCGGGAGGAGAAAGAATATCTGGCGAATCTTCTGCTGCATACCGAAGGATATGATTCATTTCTCCGTTATATGACGGAAATCAACTGCAGCGAGCTTGAAAAGTGTGTGCGAAGGATGTCGGGCAGGGAGGAGCTGGAGAAGACAATACAGATGTATATCCGGCTGTACTGTATGGGCACGGTCTGTCTTTCCTGCGAGTGGATACTCGGGAAATATGACGCTTCGGCGGAAGAAATGGCAGAGATCTATGAAAGATCTCTGCCTGAACCGCTTAAGCCCCTGCTGGCCGGCGGGTGATCGCGGCCGGCCGGAGTCAGGGATCAATTATTTCGTGTTTTTTGCGATGAAACGGACCTCCATGTTTGCGAATTCCGGCAATTCGTGATGGCCGAGAACCTGATCAAAGTCATAATCACCATTGGCAGGGACATCTTTCAACAGGGTATCTGTACCGTAGAGAAGTGTTCCGTCTTCCGCGAGGAAGTTGAGCTGCAGTATGACATTTCCGCTTTCTTCACCGTTGTTCGTCACATGACCGGAGATATGATACTCCTTCGTGTTGAAAACCTCTACAAGGCGGATATCCACATCATCCAGAGTAAAGTGATCGGACAGGTGAGCATAACTGCCTTCCTCAATGAAATACCTGCCCATTTCCATATCAAGCGGTTCCGCACTTTCAAGAACAGCCTCAATAGATGACGGCTCGATATCCGTGTCCCAGAGTCCCTTCATGACCGGGATGGTCTCGCCCGGGCCGAGGATGCAGTAGTTCAGCGGATAGTTATATTCCTCACCGAGGATATTGCCGTCTGCATCAAAGAGGGTAAACTTCACTTTAATATCGGTGAAGTAGACATTATCGTTGGGGTTGTGCAGCATGGCTATGACATCATTGCTGAAATACTTGTTGTTTCCAATACTCTGGGCATTGAACGCTGTTTCTGCGATTTCCGGATCGACTGCATTTGCAAGGGCTTCTGCAGCGGCCTGCTCCGCCTGCTGCTGTGATTCTTCCTCGGCGGCCATGCTTTCCTCTGCTGCATGGCGCTCTGCCCAGTCAGGATCGTATTCGGGAGCATCGAAGGCAAAGCCTACCGCATTGCCATTGAGGGATATATGCATGGGAATAAGATAAGTCGGGATGCTGTCATTCATGGCAAACAGCTGCATTGTGAAATCTACGGCAGAGACGTCTTTGCCGGGGACATATACGCTGACCGGGCCAAAGGCTTTCTTCTGCGCCAGAACTTCAGGCGCAGATGAATTGACAAAGGAATCTCCGCTGTCAGCAGTGCCGTTCACGATGATCTCACCTTCATAGAGGTCGTAAAGGGCAAGCACATCATCCGTGCCGTTTTCAAGAGCAAAATAGAGATTAATGAGGGTGCCGCTGCTGTCCGGATTGCCCTCGTAGAGGGAGCCTCCCAGATAACTGAGCCTGACTCCGTCCGCATCCAGAACCACCTGGCTGCCGGAAATATCATAGCTGCCGGATCCTGAGCCGCCCGTAACAGGGGCAGACAGGATCCCGGTTTCATCAAGCGTATCGTAGTCGGTATTCATGACAAGAAAGGACATTTCCACGCTGCTGATCCCGGAAATTCCGGCAGCTGACAGCTCTGATTTGGAGATGTAACCATTTCCCTCAGCGGTCTGCCCGGCTTCGATCTCCTCGTAAAAAGCGCCGTAATCCGGGAACTGCAGGCCGTTGATGAGGAGATTTTCCAGAGATACGCGGCGCGGTTCCGGGGATTTATTTTCTACAATTATTTTGAAACTATATTCGGATTCGATTTCAGCATCCGAAACCGGTGTGGTGCTGATTGTGATCTCATCGGAAGTGTAGATAACTTCCGGATTGGTTTCAGCAGGTGCCGGAGTATTTGATCCGGCCTGGGCGGAAGCGTTCTTTTCTGCCTCAGATGCTGCCGGAGCTTCTGTCTGGGCAGAGGTGCCGGATCCTCCGCAGGCTGAAAGCGCCATCACAGATGCAAGCAGCAGAGCGCTGAGATTGAATAATTTTGTTGCTTTCATAAAACTGTTTCCTCCTTGTTCTGCAAATTAATTATATTTTAACGAAGATAAATGTTCATATCAAGTTTCATAACAGCTTCGCTGTCGTTTCACATACATGAAAGTAACACTCGAGCTGCGTCTTCGACTTGCTCAGCTAAAGCATCCATCTCATAACGGATCGCTTCGCTCTCCTATGAGATTGGATCGTTGACTTTCATAGTAACAAGTGAAAGCCGGTAACATTAAAATACAACAATCAAAAAAATGAGAGAATTTTGATGCTTTCTTACATTTTTCTATCGGGGACGCGGGTGGTATAATCAAAATGCTACAATATTCTCATTTAGCATTGGTTATTTACTGTTAAGGAGGCAAGTATGAAAATTGCGGTTTTAAATGGAAGTCCGAAGATTGGCAATACTGCAGCCATGGTCGCTGCATTTGAAGAAGGTGCGAAGGCTGCCGGACACGAGGTAGAAGTACTCCATGTCGGCAAGATGAAAATCGCAGGATGTCTTGGATGCGAATACTGCCATACAAAGGGAGAAGGCAAGTGCATCCAGAAGGATGATATGGAGAAGGTGATGCCTGCATATCTTGATTGTGACATGGTCGTATATGCATCACCGATCTACTATTTCGGCATGACAGCCCAGCTCCATGCTGCGATCCAGAGAGTTTACTGCATCGGAAAGCCGGCAAAAGCAACCAAGGCTGCGCTGCTTCTGAGCTCTGCTTCACCGGAACCGTATGCAGGCGCAATCGGTACCTATAAGGGCATGTGCGCGTTTATGGGCTTTGAGGATATGGGTGTGATCACGGCAGCAGGAGAGGAGAATGGCTCCGAGGCAAAGCTTGCAGAGATCCGCGCATTTGCAGAAAAGCTGTAAGACAGAGGATCTGCAGAGGCAGAAGAATCTGTATTACATTATTCGTGAGGCTTTCGGTCTCATCATCAAATTATCTGAATGCGGACAGGGCGTTTCCAGTAAGGGGACGCTCTGTTTTTTATGGCAGCATTTGTTATCGGGAGACAGGCCCCGGTTATTTATAGCGGGCAGATGAAGGGGAATAAGCCAGAAATGAGAGAGAACAATATATTTCTCTCATTATGAGAAGGAACGATACCGTTTCTAAATTGAGGATATTCCTAAGAGGCTGTATTATAAATACATAAGTTGCGCACAACCAAATAGCGCACAATCAGTTATAAAAAAGATTTTTCAAATAAAATATTACAAACGGAGGGAATTTTCATGGCAAACGAAAAAGTAATCGCAGGACTTCAGACAATCGTAACAGATCTTGCCCAGCAGGCAGACGGACATCAGCTTCAGTCCAGGATCTTCGCAAGTGAAGGACTCACAAAGCTTGCCGATAAATATGCAGAGCATGCCGAGGAAGAGCGCGGATATGTGACAAAGTGCATCGACAGACTTCTTGATCTCGGCTGCGAGGTGAAGCTTGAGGCAAAGAAGGAAGCTCCGGTTTGCAAGGATCCGGTAGACTGGGTCAAGTATGATCTGGAAGTATCCAAGGCAGGACTTGCATGGCTGAAGGAGATTACTGAGGCTGCACGCGATGATTATTCTACCTTTGACATTCTCAAGGAGTATTATCAGGATGAAGAGGAGGATATGTACTGGGGTCAGGGTCAGCTTGAACTGATCGAGTGCATCGGCAAGACAAACTGGATCCTTCGTCAGATGTAAGCTCTTGCATGAAACATTACCGGCCGTCCGAAAAGGCGGCCGGCTTTTAAGAAGAACCGTACGGTCCGGTCCGGCCAGAGTCATTCCGCATCAGCGGATTGAAGAAAGGATGGTTATATGAGTACTGCAGTCAGATATTATTCAAGATCCGGCAATACAAAGGCGCTTGCCGAGGCAATTGCGGCAGCAGCCGGAGTAGAAGCGGTTTCCGTAGATGCTGAAAACGCTCCGCTTACAGAACCGGCAGATACCCTGTTTATCGGCGGGGCACTCTATGCTTACGGCATAGACAGACATATGAAAGAGTATCTGAAGAGTTTAAAAGCCGGGGATGCCAAAAGGGCAGTTATCTTCTCGACTTCATGGATATCAAAGCATGCCCTCGATCTGATCAGGAAAGGGCTTGAGGAAGCTGGCATTCCGGCAGAGGCGGAAACATTTCACGTGAAAAATATGCCGACTGAGGAACAGCTGAAGCAGGCTGCAGCATTTGCAGGGAAATTTTTATGATACAACAGGAAGCTGCAGAAAGCAGATATGACAGTATCCGGCTGGAGAACCAGCTCTGCTTTCCTCTGTATGCCTGCGCCAAGGAGGTCGTTCGGCTGTACCGCGGGCCGCTGGATAGCCTGAAGCTGACCTATACGCAATATCTTGTGATGATGGTACTCTGGGAATTCGGAAGCCTGACAGAGGGAGACCTCGGAAAGAAGGTCCATCTGGACTCGGGGACGCTTGCACCGCTGCTGAAAAGGCTGGAGAAGCAGGGACTGATCAGCAGGATCCGTCCCGAAGAGAATGAACGAAAGCTTCTGATCCGGCTGACGGCTGAGGGGGAAGTATTAAAGGAAAAAGCACTGGAGGTGCCCTGCGCGATGGAGGGCTGCATTAAGCTTTCCGCCGGAGAGCTGACACAGCTGAAAGGTCTTTTGGAGAAGGCTTTACTCGGAATGGAGGCTTAAGACGCAATTTTACATTCCGGTTCTCGTAAACTCTGATAAAATAGATACTGTAACCGGAGTTTTAACTGCAAGGCAATCATCAGGAGGATATGTATATGTTGAACATGCTTTCAAAAGAAAAGGCTGCGGAGATCGTCAACCGGATCCAGTCGGATCCGAAGCTGATCGAGGAGTTTCAGACTGCGCCCATTAAGGCAATTGAGAAGGCGGGAGGTATCGATATTCCGGACTTCATGGAGGGTACGCTGGAAAAGATTATTCGCGAGCATCTGGCGGGCAGCGCCGGCAAGGATCCGATGGAGATCATCAGCAAATATCTGAAGTAAAGAGAAGGATTTCAGATACAATTAAATCAAAGAATAACGGCGGCATCCCCGGAACCTATCGGAAAATCGAAGTTTAGCGGGGTTTCCTAAGTCTTTCAGGGTCAGACCTTCGGGTCTGGCCTTTTTATCGGCCTCCGCCTGGCTGAACAGCGGCACAGTCATTCAAAGTTTCTGCCGCAATGCACAACTTGACTGATGATTAATTCCGGAAATGATAGTATAATCCACTTAATATACTCCGAAATTGATTATCAGCAGGAAAGGGAGCGGGTTATGAATAAGTATCGTGACTTTGACAATTATCTGAAGGAGTATCCGACTCAGGACGGATATTTCGGAAAATACGGCGGCAACTATCTTAAGGATCCGGAACTGATCAAGGCTTTCAACGAATATGCGGAAGCATACCATACGATCGCGCAGTCTGCGCAGTTTATCGCAGAGCTCCGCAGGATCAGAAGAGATTTCCAGGGAAGGCCCACGCCGGTTTATCATTGCCAGAATTTGTCCAATCTTCTCGGCAGGACCCAGATCTACTTAAAGCGTGAGGATCTCAACCATACAGGTGCGCACAAGCTTAACCACTGCATGGGCGAGGGTCTGCTTGCCAAATATATGGGCAAAAAGAAGCTGATCGCGGAGACCGGCGCCGGACAGCACGGTGTGGCGCTCGCGACTGCAGCTGCATACTTCGGACTCGAGTGCGATATCTATATGGGCGAGGTCGACATTGTCAAACAGGCGCCGAATGTCACACGCATGAAGATGCTCGGGGCAAATGTCGTGCCCGTCAGCTTCGGCCTGAAGACGCTGAAGGAAGCTGTTGACGCAGCATTTATGGCTTATTCCAAAGAATATAAGGATGCCGTCTATTGCATCGGCACAGCGGCAGGACCGCATCCGTTCCCGCTTATGGTGCGTGACTTCCAGTTTGTGATCGGTGAGGAAGCCAGAGAGCAGTTCAAGAGCCAGACCGGACATCTTCCGGATCAGGTCGTGGCCTGCGTCGGAGGAGGCTCCAATGCGATCGGCATGTTTACGCCATTCCTGGCGGATCCGGTGGAGCTGGTCGGCGTAGAGCCGCTTGGACGCGGACCGAAGCTTGGCGATCATGCGGCGTCTATTACTTATGGCAGGGAAGGCGTAATGCATGGCTTTAACAGCATTATGCTGGCGGATGAAAACGGCGATCCGGCTCCGGTTTATTCCAATGCGAGCGGTCTGGATTATCCGGCAGCAGGACCGGAGCATGCGCTCCTGCACGATATGGACCGTGTCAAATATGTGACGATTGGCGATGAGGATGCAATCGAGGCGCTTTTCCTGCTTTGCAGGCATGAGGGAATTATTCCGGCAATCGAAAGCTCACATGCACTGGCGCATGCCATCCGGATCGCAAGGACCGGCATGACGGGATCGGTGCTCGTTAACATTTCAGGCCGCGGTGACAAGGATCTTGATTATGTGGTCGAGCATTACGGCTACGGGGATGAGTTCCTGGAGAAGATGGCGGCGAAGAGAGCAGAATAAAAGAGCATCGGGAGCAATAGAGGACAGGAAATACAGAAATTTGTACGGCTCCGGGTTTCAGAATGTATTTACAGTGAATGTATTTACAGTCTGAGACCCGGAGTTTATGATTTCTTTCGTAGATTCTCGTACAGTTTTCTGCTATGTTTGAAGAAGCGGGAGACGCTGATATACGCAGTCAGGAGTGGATTTATGATTTATTTTCGTTCAGATTACAGCCAGGGGGCGCATCCGAAGGTACTGGAGGCTCTCAACGCAACCAACCCGGAGCATACAGACGGATATGGGATCGATCCGCATTGTGAGCACGCAGCGGCGATCATCCGGGAAATGACGGGGCTTCCGGATTGCGGCGTACATTTTATGACCGGCGGTACTTCCTGCAATGTAACCGTAATTGCAGCTGCGCTCCGCCCCTATGAGTCTGTGATTGCGGCGAGGACGGCTCATATCTATGTCCATGAGACTGGGGCAGTTGAGGGCACGGGCCACCGTGTGACGGCAGTACCCGGGGTCAACGGGAAGCTGACTGCAGAGCTGATCCGCGAGGCTTACCGGGAAGGCGAGGACGAGCATACCGCCATGCCGCGCATGGTATATCTTTCCCAGCCGACGGAGACAGGGACGCTTTACAGCAGGATGGAAATGCAGTCGATTGCAACACTTTGCCGTGAGTTGGGACTGCTCCTTTATGTGGACGGCGCCCGGCTCGGGTCCGCGCTCTGCTCCGCAGAAAATGACCTTTCGCTGCAGGAGCTGGCCGGACTTTGCGATGCCTTCTATATCGGTGGGACCAAGAACGGGGCGCTCTTCGGAGAAGCGCTCGTGATCCGCAATCAGGAGCTGAACGATCATTTCCGCTGGATGATCAAGCATCAGGGCGGTATGCTGGCAAAGGGAAGGCTCCTCGGCGTGCAGTTCGAAGCGCTGCTTGCACCGTATCCGGGTAGAACGGATGCTCAATCAATTGAAGCAGGTGCTGAGATGCTTTGCCCGGATCGTGTCGGAATCAATGAATACCGGTGCCTTTACTTTGATATTGCGCAGCATGAGAACCGGCTTGCTGATCGCTTAAGGAAGGGACTCCGGGAAGCAGGCTTTCGTTTTTACTGCGAAACCTCCACCAACCAGGTATTTCCACTTTTGCCGGCTGCTCTCGTGGAAGAGCTCGAAAAAGACTTTTTCTTCCACCGCTGGGCACCCGAACAGGACGGCCTGATACCAATCAGGTTGGTGACGGGCTGGGGCACGACAGAGGAGGAGGTAGATGCATTCCTTGGGCGTGTGCAGACATGAAGGGTATTTGAATGCAAAGTCATGGAATGAAGGGAAAGCTTCGTGCCGGCATTATTGCCGCAACGCATACATGAAATAAAAGATGTCTGTAAGATATTGCAGACATCTTTTTCGAAAATCAACAGGATGAAAACATTAAGGACTGTTTCAATGGAAAAAAAGAATCATTTAAAGCAGATCTGGAAGCCGGGAAATATGCTGTATCCCGTACCGGCAGTTATGGTGAGCTGTATGGAAAAGCCTGAAAACAGCCGCCCCGCTGAAGAATCCGGAAATCCAGGCGGGAGCGCGCCAAAAACCAAAACCAACATCATTACGGTGGCCTGGGCCGGCACAGTCTGCTCCGACCCGCCTATGGTCTCCATATCCGTGCGTCCGACCCGCTGGTCCCACCACATAATAAAGGAAAGCGGAGAATTTGTCGTCAATCTCGTGACGGAGGATCTGACCAAGGCCTGTGACTGGTGCGGCGTCCGCTCAGGAAGGGATTATGACAAGTTCCGCGAAACGGGACTTACGGAATATCATTCCGAACTGATGGATACTCCGGCCATAGCGGAGAGTCCGGTCAACATTTACTGCAGGGTAAAACAGGTCCTTCCTCTGGGGTCGCACGATATGTTCCTGGGAGAAGTGATCGGAGCCACTGTGGACGAGACTTATCTGGATGAGGGCGGGAGATTTGATCTGGATGCAACCGGTCTGATCGCCTATTCCCACGGCCAGTATTTTGCGCTTGGCAGGAAGCTCGGGAAGTTCGGATTCTCCGTGCAGAAGCAGCGCAGGAGGCGGAAAAGCGTATGAAATTTCTTCATCTCGGGGACCTTCATCTTGGAAGGTCCTTAAGTGATTTTGATCTGATCGAAGATCAGCAGTACATGCTGGATCAGATCCTCGGGCTTTTGCGTGAAACAAAAGCAGATGCCGTGCTGATCGCCGGAGACATTTATGACAAATCCATTCCGAGCGAGGCTGCGGTCCGCCTGCTCGACCATTTTCTCGTAAAGCTGGCCGATATGCAGATCGAGGCCTTCCTGATCAGCGGGAACCATGATTCCGATGACCGGCTGCAGTTCGGCAGCAGTTTCTTTGAGACCAGGGGGATCCATATCTGTTCCCGGTTCGAGGGAGACCTGAAGTCGTATACATTTACAGATGAATACGGACCTGTCCATATCTGGATGCTTCCGTATGTCAAGGCTTCGCGGGTCCGGCATTACTATCCGGATGCAGATATCGTTTCTTACGAGGATGCGGTCAGGACAGTTCTGGAGCACGCGGATATCGATTACGGCGCGCGCAACATTCTTATCGCGCACCAGTTTGTCGCCGGGAGGGAGGATCCGGTACTTGCCGGCTCAGAGGGCGCATCCGTGCAGAGTGTCGGCCTGGTTGAAAAGATCAGCGCCGGCATCTTTATGGACTTTGATTATGTAGCGCTCGGGCACATTCACAGTCCGCAGCGGGCGGGCGCGGAGCATATCCGTTACGCAGGCTCCATGCTCAAGTATTCCTTAAGTGAAGCTGCAAATGACAAGTCCGCGGTGCTTGTGACGCTCGGGAAAAAAGGCGCTGCAGGGAAGGTTGGCGAAGCGGCAGAAGCGCGCGGCGCTGCAGATGCCTGCGATATGGCGGAGCAGCAAATTGCAGTGACGCAGATCGAGTTGCTTCCGCTTCATCCCCGCCGCGATCTCAGACGGCTGAAGGGCCCGCTGAAAGAACTGCTGGATTCTAAAAATGTCACAGATACGGATGACTATATTTATGCAACACTGACAGATGAAGACATCATCAATGATGTCATGGGGATTTTCCGCCAGTATTATCCCAATACTGTGCGGATCGATTATGATAATGCACATACGAGGGAAGCTGTCCTGGAGGCCTCAGGCAAAGAAGCAGAGAGCAGAACATTTGCAGAGCTGATCTCGGACTTTTACCGCCAGATCTACGGCTGCGAAATCAGTGAGGAGGAGCTTGGCGTGATGCAGGAGGCGGCAGCGGCGGCAGGTGTGGCCGGAGCCGGCGGGGATATGGATACAAGCATGGCCGGAGCATCGGGCAGAGGCTCTGAAGACCGCGATGTTTCCGGCGGCAGCAGTAATCATACCGGGCTCGTAAAAGAGGAAGGGAGGCAGGATTCATGAAGCCGGTCTCACTCATTATCAGCGCCTTCGGACCATATGCAGGCCTTGTTCCGGAGATCCGCTTCGACAGCTTTGAAGAAAAAGGGCTTTTCCTGATCTCAGGCGACACCGGCGCAGGAAAGACTACGATTTTCGACGCTATCTGTTTTGCGCTCTACGGGGAAACCAGCGGCAGCTATCGGGATAAGAAGAACCTGCGCAGCGAATATGCCGCGCCCGATGTCGAAAGCTATGTGGAATTCAGGTTCACGCATCAGGGGCGCAGCTTTTGCGTGCGGCGGAGCCCGTCCTATGAGAGGCCGAAGCTCCGGGGAAGCGGCGTGATCACAGAGCAGGAAAAAGCAGTATTTACCGAGGACGGCAAAGCACCGGTCGAGGGTCTGACCCAGGTCAATGAGGCGGTCAGAGACCTGCTTGGCATAGATAAAAATCAGTTCAAGCAGATTGCCATGATCGCGCAGGGGGAGTTCTGGTCGCTGCTGAATGCGCGGACCGACCAGCGGACAGAGATCCTCCGCACGATCTTTATGACCGACGGATATAAAAATATCGAATACCAGCTGAAGGCGCGCATGGACCGGGCTGAGGGGGCGCATCACAGCTGCTCCGGAGACATTCTACATGCCTTCGGGGATATCAAAGCAGAAGAAGGCACACTGCTTTCCGGCGAATTAAAGGAATTGCAGATGAAGGCGGCCGGAAGCGGCAGTGTCTGGAATCTCGAAGAACTTCTTGATCTGACGGAAAGGATCCTTAAGGAAGATGAAGGGCTGGGGGCACAGGCGCAGAAAGAGCTCGGGGATGCGGAAACCGCTCTTTCCGGACAGAAGAAGATCCTGGCCGGCGCCCTGCAGAATAACGAATTTCTGACAAGACTGGAAAGCCTGCAGCGGACAGAGAAGGAGCTGCAAATGCTCTCAGCGGCCATGGAGGCGCTTAAGGAAAGCGTCGGGCTCAGCCGGAAGGCAGAGTATAAAGTGATGCCATGCTGGAATCTTATGCATGGAAAAGAGCAGGAACTTGAGCGAGGAGAGAAAGAGGCAGAAGAGCTGAAAACTTCCCTTTCGGAGGCGGAAAAAGCTGCCGGCGAGGCGGCAAAGAAGCTGGAGGAAGCAGGCACGCATCTGGAGGAAGCGGAGGAGCTTGGCAGAAAGGCAGACCGGATCGCTGGCGAACAGGAAAAATATCTGCAGAGAGATCAGCTGAAAAACACCCTGGAAGCTCTGAAGGAAGAAAAGACCGGACTGGATGCGGAGGCAGAGGACCTTCAGATCCGGGAAAAAGATTTAAAAGAGCGCATTATCAAAAATGAAGCGTTTATAGAAGAGAACAAGGATGAGCCAGAAAGGCTGGTTGCGCTGCGGCACAGGGAAAAGAGTCTTGCAGACTGGCTGCAGAATGCGGGAGAGCTTCTCGGGACAGGCCTGGACAGACGGCAGAAAAGCCTGAAGGAGCTGGCGGACAGGCAGGATGTATATCTCAAATGCTTTGCGAAGTATGAAGCAGCGGAAACACGGCGGCTGCAGGCCGAAAAGTGCCTGGAAAGCAGCCGGGCAGGGATCCTTGCGGCGCATCTTACGGAGGGCGAAAAATGTCCGGTCTGCGGTTCGCTGCATCATCCGGAGCCGGCCCTGCTGCCTGAGAATGCAATGAGCGAGGATGCGTATGAAAAGATCCGTCAGGCGACAGAAAAGCTGACGGATCAGAAAAATGAAGCTTACACTGCTGCGTGTTCCGCAAAGACCGCGGCCGGGCTTCTTGAAGAACAGCTGCAGAAGGAATTTGATGCAGCGATTGCGGCCGGCAGAAGCCTGCTGTATGCGGGAGATATCCGGGGAAACATCATATCAGGACAGGTCCCGGAATTGGAAAAGATGCTGCGGGATCTTAAAGACGGTGCGGAGGACGCTGATAAGCAGCTGAAAAACGAGATTCAAAGCGCCGAAAAGGCATGCAGTAAGCTGCAGAAGGCACGGACCGGACTTGCAAGGATACGCGGAGAGGAAACGGCGGCTCTGGAGAAAGCGCAGGCAGAGCTTCGAAAAGCGCAGGAAACATATGCCAGACGGCAATCCGGCGCTGAGGCTTCCCTTGCAGCGCTTTCCGGCCTGACCTACATGAACTGGCAGGCTGCGGAAGCGGAGATGAAGAATGCTGCAGAGCAGGCTGCGGCGCTTAAGACGGCGATCCGGCAGGCGGAGGAAGATAAAAAAACTGCCGACACACGCAGGGCAGAGCTTGGCGCTGCGCTGCGCATAAAGGCAGAAAACGCTGCTGCGCTTAAGAAAGAAGCAGAGAAGCTGCGAAATGATTTGCAGGAGATGCTGGCGGAAAATGGTTTCGTCTCCGAAGAGGCGATGCTTGAGGCTGCGGTCGGGGAAAAACTCCTCACAGAGCGCGAGCAGCAGCTGAAGGACTATCAGGAAGCATGCCGTGACAACAGTGTGCGCCTTGTGCAGGCAAAACAGGATGCAGAGGGCAGGAGCCTGATCGATATTGAAGCGCTCCGGAACGAAACAGAGAAACAGGAGCAGACAGTCAATGCCCTGCGGGAAAGATGTAATGTGATCAGATTCCGGATTTCTGCGAATGCTGAAAAGCAGGCATCAATGGAATCCCGCCGGGAGCAGCTTTACCGGGCCGCTCATGAGGCGGGGCTGAGCAGGAGGCTCTACGAACTGGTGCGCGGCACGACCCGCAACGGCAAGATCACTCTGGAACAATATGTGCAGGCAGCCGGCTTTGACAGTATCATCCGTGCGGCAAACCGCAGGCTGATTCCGATGAGCGACGGGCAGTACGAGCTGTGCCGCCAGGAGGATGCGCCCGGCAGGAAGAGCAGTACCTTCCTGGATCTCGAGGTGCTGGATAATTACACGGGACACCGCAGGCCGGTCGGAAATCTTTCGGGAGGCGAGAGCTTTAAGGCTTCATTAAGTCTTGCACTTGGACTGTCCGATACGGTATCATCAGATTTAGGCGGGGTACAGATGGATGCCATCTTTATTGATGAAGGCTTCGGCACACTTGACCGGAAATCCATTGCGAACGCCATGGACATACTTATCAATCTGTCTGGCTCCAATAAACTGGTCGGCATTATCAGCCACCGGGAGGAACTCGTGGAGAATATTCCGCAGCAGATCCGCGTTACAAAGACGCGCTCGGGCAGTATGATATCAATAGAAACCGGAGATTAAGGAGGCAGGTATGCTTTTTTCACGACAGGCAAAACAGGCAGGAAAGGAACCGGCGGCGCAGGCGGGAACTCATTCGGGAGACCAGCCGGCAGACAAAGGCGGAAAACAGCCGGGAAGGCTCGGCAGCAGGATCGGCAGAAAAAAGACGGTTACCCTGACTGAGATACAGTCAAAGCTTCTGGAACTGGCTGATCCGAAATATAAGGAGTTTCATCAGGGACTGGTGCCGACGCTGAATCCCGATAAGATCATCGGTGTACGGACACCTGCGGTCAGGACGCTCGCAAAGCAGATGAGAAAAGATGCGCTCAACGATCCGCAGGCGGCAGAGAAACTGAATGCATTCCTGCAGGATCTTCCGCATGAATACTATGATGAAAATCAGCTGCATGCCATGATTATTGCGGAAGAAAAGGATTTTGACCTCGCTCTGCGGCAGGTCGAGGCGTTTCTTCCATATATAGACAACTGGGCCACCTGCGACCAGCTGAGCCCGAAAGCGTTCCGCAAGAAGCCGGATGAACTTCTCCCGCATATCTACAGCTGGATCGATTCCGGCGAGACCTACATGATCCGGTTCGGCGTGGTAACACTGATGAACAATTATCTCGGGGACAATTTCCTGCCGGGCCAGATGGAGAAGGTGGCTGCGATCCGCAGCGATGAGTATTATGTGAAGATGGCGGTTGCCTGGTATTTTGCAACAGCATTAGGGAAAAGATTTGATATTGCGCGGAATTATATTGAAAAGCGGAGACTGGATCCCTGGACACACAATAAGACGATTGCGAAATGCATGGACAGCGACAGGGTCGTTGAAGAGCATAAGAATTATCTGAGGATGCTCCGCCTGCCGAAGAGTGAGGCGGGAGAAGATTCCTGACAGTTATGCAGGGCCGGTGACACCCCCGGACCATGAATAAAGAAACAGCAGAGGTTTTTAAGCCCCTGCTGTTATTTTTTTGATTTCTTCAAGGATCCGGTCGTCTGAAGCATTGCTGCCGGCTGCATCCCCGGCGCCTCCGCTGCCTTCCGTGACTGTTGCGAGGATGACGGTGTTTCCTTTTCGGATCAGATAAGCCGGGCGGTCGGTGATTTTATAGACTTCCGGTACGCTTCCGGTCTCCCAGGAAGATGTATCCAGTTTTTCAAATACGCCCAGGTAATCGGTCTGAGCCTGCGAATACAGGTAATTGTAAATGCAGTCTGCTCCGAAGCCGGTCTTCATGGAAGAGTAGTTGGTAAACACGATCCTGGAGCGGTCTTCATTTGCCTCTTCATATAAATAATTACTGCCGAGATGGGAATTGTTTTCTTTAGACCGGGGCGTATACAGGTCATCGAAGAAAGCCCTGTACCGCAGGAGCGGAAGTGCGTCCGCCTTTGCCAGGGAAGCCTCCAGTGCTGCGGCCTTCTGTGCTGAATTTACGCGCTGGATGCCGGTCATGGAAAACAGCAGCAGGCAGATCACAACCGCACCGGCGGCGTAGGTCAGCGGCAGCAGCTTTCTGCCCTTTTCATGCGAGGTATCCTTTTGCGCGATCTTTATAATCACGGCGCCTCCCAGGATCAGCGCTGTAACGGGCAGGAGCAGATAAAACAGAATGGCAGGCGTTCCCGCAGTTTCCATCAGAAAGAATCCGAGCAGCAGGACTGCGATGACAGTGTTCCGGATGTGATAAAGCATGCCGCGCTTTAATCCGCCGGCACTGTCCGGAGTGAAGGTCCGGGCCTGAAGGCGCACCTTCTCGAGGGAATAGAGCAGGATCGCCGCGACGGCAAAGACCAGGAGGACCAGCAGCAGAACTGCCAGATACTGGTACATATTCGTAAGGACAAAAGCGTACATAAATGCCTTGGAGCCGCTCAGCCAGTAGCAAAGCAGGATCACTGCGATGATCATAAGCATGTTCCGCTTTGTTTCGGCGTCCAGGATCTGTGCCTTGGAGTTGTTTTTTCCCATGCTGCTTGTGCTGCTCGGGGGCTCCGGATCTGCAAGATCCGTACAGTAAATGTAGTTGCCGCGGGTTTTGCCGATATAATACCAGTGATTCCCGGTGTAGAAATTGAGCCAGGTTTTCGGCATGCGCCGCAATGTCATCAGGTTGGTATTGGGATAAGGCTCGACCACATATGTGATTGGGGTACCGGCATTTCCGGCGGGGTCTGTACCGGCAGCTTCTGTTATCTGTGCGTTTTGTGCAGAGTCAGAGCATGCTGTACTGACGCTTCCGGAAGGCGGGGCGATCCGCTCAAATCCGCCGAAGCCGGCCTTGACCCACTTCAGGCGCCAGCCCTGTGCGAGCATTTCATTTAAATAGGTGACCATGCTGTCGTAATCCGACGGCAGAAAAGAAAAGTTCTTAATGCAAAAATTCTTCATAAAATCTCCGGATCCATGGATATGAGTGAGAAGGCGCTCTGCGGCTTAGGCTGCTGCATCAGGGCTTTCCGTACATTTCCGTGAATAGTTTTTTTCCGGTCTCCGTGACGAAGATCCTGTCGTAAGAGGCATAAATCGTACGTCCTGTAAGGCCGTACTCATAATTGTTGACCAGCCAGTCGGCCTCGATCAGGATCCGGTAATCCTGTCCGCTGATTCCGGTATAGGTGTGGTGATGTCCGACGAGCCAGCAGACTCTGGAAATGACATCGTCCGCAAAGCCAAGCTTCTTCAGCAGGGCTTCCGCCAGCGGAGGACCAAGCTCTTCCTGGAGTTTTCCGTTCTGGGTGCCGTATTTTTGCTCCGCAGCGCGGATCCCGATGTCATGGACATAGGCTGCGGCTTCGAGTATATACAGCTCTTCCGGAGCAAGGCCCTCTCCGAGACCGATCAGACGGCAGAGGGCATGCACCTTCAGGAAATGCTGAATGCGCTTGGGATCCTCGCGGTCCCATGCAATCATTTCAAAGGCAAGCTGATCCAAATTGCCCCGGGTCAGGGTGTTGGTTTCATTCATAAGAGGCGTTTCCTTTGCAAGTTTTTATCTGATGACAGGCAAAATGCCTGCTCCCGAGGAAAAGAGAGCAGGCCTTTGCAATCATAGCGGAATATCCGCTAAAGGAAGGGATTATTTGTTCTCGGTCGGAACCGGATCAGCTGCCTTGACCTTCATATACATACCGATACCAATTACGATACTGACAATGATTGCCAGCGGGAACTTGGAAATGCTCGGAAGGAAACCGGCACGGTTGATGAGCAGGCAGATGATAAAGATGCTCGGAACAAAAATCTTGTTCTTCGGGAAATACTGAGCCATAACGGCGCCCAGGATCGCGGGAAGGACATAGTTGAATGCCTGGATCACGAATTCCGGAAGAACATTCAGGATCTGCTGGCCTGCGATCGCGGCAAGGGTAACAAATGCAACGTTGACAAAAACGGATGCGCAGATTGCGATCACGCCGACGAGCTCGCCCTTATAGGTGCCGGCTTCGGTGCCTGTTGCAGCTCGTGCTGCCAGCATGGCGGGAAGACGTACGGTCGGAATGTTGCCGGCAAGATAGCCGACATAGATTCCGGACAGACCCATGGACGGATAGAAGCCCAGCGGCTCAAAAATATAGATGAAGAAGTAGGAGGAAACAATGATTCCCCAACCGCTCAGGATATATTTCCATTCGCACTTATAACCCATGACAAGCCAGAGATAAAGCGCGGGGACAAAGGTGAGCAGTGCTGCAATGAGGGTGGTCAGACGTCCGTTCCGGATCATCTTTTGTGTATATTCTTCATTAAATCTTTTATCGATATCGTTCATAGTGGCCTCCTTCATTACTTCATGACATAGACCGCGAAGGTCTGTGCAATCAGAATACCGGCGATCAGAGCGATGCCGAGGTTATACTCTGCAAGTCTCGGATGCTTTCTGGTCAGGAACATCAGGATCGTCATTACGATGAAGCCGCCGACAGCGCCGGAGATCTTGGCGATATTGGTGCACTGCTGTGCAAGGAACATTGCGATACATCCGATCATCAGGCAGCCGCCGATGATATTGAACATCCTCATATCACGCTTTTCCATGGCGACCTTGATGGACTCCATTTTATGTGCGAAGAGAAGGTTGACGATGAAGAAGCCCCAGGTGTTCAGGGTGATGACCCATACGGAACAGGTAAATGCCATGATGCCGTAGTCAGGACCGCCGAGGTCAACGCCCATTGCAGTAGCGCCTGCAGTTGCGCCGAGGGTCTCAGTAACGACAGTTCCGATAATGGAAAGACGCAGCCATGCAAACGGTCCGCCGACGATGCTCATGAAGGCGACCATGACGGTGAACATGGAAATGCCGGGGCCGATCGTACAGATCGCGCCTGCACGGATCGCTTCCTTACAGTCGTCCTTGGTCAGGCCTACAATTTCACCGGCCTTGACGGCGTCACGGATAAAGATTGCAGCCTGAAGCATTTCAACGATAACGACAGGAATTACGCAGATCCAAAGCATCGGGGAATTGGCGATCTGCAGATATTCCTTATTTGTCATAAAATCCATAGATTACCTCCTTCTTAAAAAACAAATTATAAACCGCCCTTTTCGTCGAGCTTGAGGACTGCATTGAGCATGACGCTCGCAGCCTTGGTGCAGAGCTCATCGGATGTGTGCTCCGGCTCGCAGTGGGAAAGTCCTTTCTCCGAAGGTGCAAATATCATCGTCGTC
>JAFUAE010000045.1 GCA_017460845.1 Lachnospiraceae bacterium | reverse complement strand
TACGGCTATCCTGCGCCATAAGACCTGGAATTGCGATTCTGCAGGTCTATGGCATCAGTCACCGGAGCCTCCCGGCGGATCACCCGAATACATTCAGCGGAGCTCATCTCCGTAATCAATACCGATCAGCGTCAGACCGCGCGCCTCTGCAGTCGGCCCTGCAGCATTCCGGTCCTTTGCCTCAAGCGCTTCCCTGACGCGTTCCGGCTCCCAGAGTCCGAAGCCCACGCGCATCAGTGTTCCCGCAATGATCCGAACCATATGATAAAGAAAACCATTTCCGCTGATACGGATCACGATTTCACGGTTTTCATCGCCTTGCCGGGATGTTTTCCGGCGAATGCCGCCTCCGGCAGTCCCTTCGTACACATCACCGCTTCGGGATCCGCATCCGTTTTCAAGGATCTGAATCTCATCGATCGTGCGTACCGCGCTCCCGCAGGACATAAGCACCTGTGACGCAGGATTTGCAAACGAGGTAAAATCGTGCTCTCCGATCAGGTAGGAAGCGCCCTCCCGCATCTTTTCCACATCCGGGATCCGGTTCTGAAAAGTAGTGTACAGCCTCTTTTTCGGATCCTCGATCCTGCCGCATTCATATACGTACTCATAGGTCTTCCTGCATTCGGTCCGTCTCGGATGCCAGTCTGAAGGCACCTCGCAGCTTTTGGTCACGCGCAGGTCATCCGGCAGAAAGCGGAGAAGCGCATATGGATATTTCTCCGGGGGAATGGAGGATCCGGTGTCAAATACGGCAGCATTTCCAAGTGCATGCACGCCGCTGTCGGTCCGGCTCGCCCCGATCACGGCAATGTCCTCCCCGGTCAGCTCTGACAGAGCCCGGTTCAGCTCGCCCTCTACGCTCCTTTGTCCGGGCTGGAGCTGGAAGCCATGAAAAGCGGTTCCGTCATATGCAATTGTCAGCCTGATCCTCTTCATTTTCAGATTTTATTCCAAATATTTTGCATATTTCGGCAAAAGCTTCATTTACAGTCGAAATATCTGTATCGATATCAAACCCGGCGTCTTTCAGATCGTGAGCCAGATATGTGATCTCCGGGATGGAAAGGCCGCAGTTCTCCAGTTCCCTGACGTGGCGGAATACCTCCCTCGGCTCTGCATAAAAGATCAGCTCGCCCTTATCCATGACCATCAGCTTATCGGCATACTCCGCTACATCCTCCATGCTGTGAGAGACCAGAAGGACCGTCATATGCTTTTCCCTGTGCAGGCTGCCGATCATATCGAGCATCCGTCTTCTGCCGCCGGGATCCAGACCGGCGGCCGGTTCGTCCAGGATCAGTACCTCCGGCTCCATTGCGAGGATCCCCGCAATCGCTGCGCGCCGTTTTTCTCCTCCTGACAGTTCAAACGGGCTTCTCTCCCAATACTGCTCTCCGAGCCCGATCCGGGCAAGGGCCTCCTTTGCGCGGTCTCCTGCTTCTTTTTCGGACAGTCCCATATTGATGGGGCCGTACATCACATCCTTCAGGACAGTCTCCTCAAAGAGCTGGTACTCCGGATACTGAAACACGAGTCCGACCTTTCCGCGCAGCCTGCGCAGGTCATAGCCCGGTTTGAAAATATCCTCCCCGTGGAACAGGACAGTTCCCTCGGTAGGGGTCTCCAGACCGTTCAGATGCTGGATCAGCGTGGATTTTCCGGAGCCCGTATGACCGATCAGGCCGACAAAGCTGCCGTCCTCCAGCGTAAAGCTGACATTTTTTACGGCATAGCTTTCCATCACGGTCCCTTTATTATAAATATGCGTCAGATTTTTTACTTCCAGACTCATGCCTTATTTCCCCCAGCCCCGTGAGAGGATCATCAGGATAAAATAAACAAGAAGACAGACATAGGCAATATAATCGCGCCGTGCATACTTAAGCGGCTTCAGCTTTGTCCTTCCGGCACTCCCGTGATAACATCTCGATTCCATGGCCAGAGCGAGATCCGAAGCTCTCCGGAAGGCTGCGATAAACAGCGGGACCAGGACCGGCACCAGGGCCTTTGCTTTCCTGATCAGGCCGCCGGAGTCAAAATCGGCGCCCCTGGCCTTCTGCGCCTTCATGATTTTATCCGTTTCCTCGGTCAGGATCGGAATGAACCGCAGTGCGATCGACATCATCATGGCAATATCATGCACCGGTACTCCGATTTTGTTCAGAAATCCCAGGCTTTTTTCCAGCCCGTCCGTAAGCTGCGTCGGTGTTGTCGTCAGGGTCATCAGAGATGAGCCGATGACCAGGTAAACAAGGCGGAGCGCCATAAATGCCGCCAGACGGATACCCTCCAGCGTTACCCGCAGGGGGCCCGCCCGGAACAGGACCGTTCCGTCTGTAAAAAAGATATTGAACGACACTGAAATCAGCAGGATGACGAAAACGGCCTTCAGTCCCCTTGTCATATACCCGAAGGGCACTCTGCTCAGGGCAATGCAGATGACGAGTGCAGCCGTCGCCAGCAGATATCCCGCCGGAGAAGAGGTAACAAAAAGGGACACCAGAAAAACCATCGTTCCGGCCAGTTTCGTACGCGGGTCCAGACGATGGATCACAGAGTCAACGGGATAATATTGTCCAAGTGTAATATCCTTAAGCATTTTCCTTATCTTTCAGTTTCCGGAGGCCGCTGACCAGTTCTTCCCTCGTCAGAACACAGTCAGGCAGATCCAGGCCCGCTTTTTTCAGTCTGTACGCAAGCTCCGTGATCACCGGGACGGAAAGCGCATGTCTTTCCAGTTCCTCCGGTCTTGAGAACAGGTCCTTCGGCGTCCCGTCCAGGGGCTTTCCCTCCGGATCCTTCGCAATCGTTCCTTTCTCCATCACAATAATGCGGTCCGCATTGACCGCTTCTTCCATATAGTGTGTGATCAGGATGATCGTGATCCCGTCCCGCCGGTTAAGCTCGTGGACGGCTTCGAGAACGTATTTCCTGCCGGCAGGATCAAGCATGGCCGTCGGTTCATCCAATACGATGCACTCCGGCCGCATGGCCATGATGCCTGCGATCGCCACCCTCTGCTTCTGTCCGCCTGACAGGCGGTTGGGCGACTGGTAGCGGTAGGCCTCCATGCCGCTTGCTGCCAGGACCTCGTCAACTCTTCTCGCGATTTCTTCGGTCGGCACTCCGAGATTCTCCGGTCCGAAGGCAACATCCTCTTCAACGACATTTGCCACGATCTGGTTATCCGGGTTCTGGAAGACCATACC
>JAFUAE010000044.1 GCA_017460845.1 Lachnospiraceae bacterium | reverse complement strand
CCGTTCCTTTGAAGCGGCCGAGAAGATGGCTGACGGCCGTGCGAACAAGCTGATCGTGCCGTCGGACCTTACAAATCTTGCAGGCACTTTAAGCGCAGCAAAGGAAATGCTGAGTCCGGATACGCCGGCAGTCACAAAGGGTATTACGACAACTGCAGCTCCTGTCCCGGAAAAGACAGAGACCTGATACCTTAACTGTGGAGGCTTGTGATGGGATTATATATACTGATCATAATACTGATCTATGTGTTTATCTTTAAATCAGCCCTGAAGAAAAGGAACCGCTCCGGCAAAATTCCTTCCGCTCCCAAAACACCGAATGCGGCGCCGGATTACAGCGGCTCTGTTTCCCGACCGCAGTCTTATGGAAATGCTGCGGGGCGTTCAGGGTCTGTGCTTTCCAATCCGTTTCGGAGAAGCCATTCCGGTCCCGAGGCCTGCGAGGACGATCATGCGTACTGCTCGCATATTTCCGTGGACGGCAAGTTCAAGGATTTTGAGAACAGGGAAAATGACTGGCTCGCCCGTCAGATGGCCGAGGAACGGCGTATTGCAAGCAGGCTGGACTTTCTGCGGTGAGCAGCACCGCTCCATAGTTACTGTTTAGCCGGACTAAATGGCCCGATGGCCGGCTGGCTGAGCAGCGGCACTTCATAAAACTTTAAGCATTCCATCAGGCGGAATCTTCTTGACGGAACTATCTTTATCCACTATATTTGACTCTGTATGTAAACGAGCGTTTTTATTAATTTATGAAAGCGCCGCTGACGGCATGCAGAGTCATTTTCAGTTCTGCTGAAGCGGGAAACTCCTCGATACGTATCCTGAGTATCGTATTGATCGGGAAACAGCTCAGCGCATATAGTGCAATTCACAAGCAGAACAGCCGGCCAGGTCATGTCATACAGGCGGTGCAAAGGAGTTTTTTATGGAGTTGAATTTTGGAACATTTTCCAAAGAGATCGACAGGTCCTATAAGACCTACACGATGGATCTCTGCGGCAGAGAGCTGAGAGCTGATATCGGCAGAGTATCCGCACAGGCAAGCGGCGCAGTGCTTATGCATTACGGGGACACAACGATCCTCTGCACCGCAACGGCATCCAAGGAGCCGAGAGACGGCGTGGACTTCTTCCCGCTGTCTGTAGAATATGAAGAGAAGATGTACGCCGTAGGCAAGATCCCGGGCGGCTTCAACAAGAGAGAAGGCAAGGCTTCGGAGCATGCGATCCTGACCTCACGTGTCATTGACCGTCCGATGAGACCGGTTTTCACGAATGATTACCGCAATGACGTCCTGCTGGACTGCATGGTTATGTCCGTAGATCCGGACTGCCCGCCGGAAGTCCTGGCTATGCTTGGCGCATCCCTTTCCACCAGCATTTCGGATATTCCGTTTGACGGACCGTGTGCAGCAACCATGGTCGGACTGGTCAACGGCGAGTTCGTATTCAACCCGACCAACGCACAGAAGGTCGTTTCCGATCTTGCACTGACCGTTGCTTCCACCAGGGACAAGGTCATCATGATCGAGGCCGGCGCAAATGAAGTCAGCGACGAAGTGATGATCGATGCGATCTATAAGGCGCATGAGATCAACCAGAAGATCATTGCATGGATGGACCAGATCGTGGCTGAGGTCGGCAAGCCTAAGCACAGCTATGTATCCTGCGCGGTTCCGGAAGAGCTCTTTGCAGCAATCAGGGAGGAAGTTCCGCAGGCAGAGATGGAAGAGGCTGTATTCTGCGATGAGAAGCAGAAGCGCGATGCAAATATCTTCGCCATTACGCAGAGACTTAAGGAGAAGTTTGCAGACAACGAAGAGTGGCTTGCAGTTCTCGGCGAGGCAATCTACCAGTACCAGAAGAAGACAGTCCGCAAGATGATCCTCAAGGATCACAAGAGACCTGACGGCAGAGCAATTTCCGAAATCCGTCCGCTTGCGGCTGAGATCGACGTCGTACCGAGAGTACACGGTTCCGGTATGTTCACCAGAGGACAGACCCAGATCCTGGATATCTGCACCCTGGCGCCGCTTTCCGATGCACAGAAGATCGACGGCCTGGATGAGACCGTTACTTCCAAGAGATACATGCATAACTACAACTTCCCGTCCTATTCCGTCGGCGAGACCAAGCCGTCCAGAGGTCCGGGAAGAAGAGAAATCGGTCACGGCGCACTTGCTGAGAGAGCACTCCTTCCGGTCCTTCCGACTGTAGACGAGTTCCCGTATGCGATCCGCTGCGTATCCGAGACGCTGGAATCCAACGGTTCCACCTCCCAGGCATCCGCATGCGCTTCCACACTGGCACTGATGGCAGCCGGCGTACCGATCAAAGCTCCTGTAGCCGGCATCAGCTGCGGTCTTGTAACCGGGGATACCGATGATGACTACATTGTACTTACCGATATCCAGGGTCTCGAGGACTTCTTCGGAGACATGGACTTTAAGGTAGCAGGTACAGAGAAGGGTATCACTGCGATCCAGATGGATATCAAGATCCACGGCCTGACCAGACCGATCGTTGAGGAAGCTATCGCACGTACCCACGAAGCACGTCTCTATATCATGAACAACATCATGAAGCCGTGCATCGCTGAGCCGAGACCTGAGCTTTCCAAGTACGCACCGAAGATCAGCTCGATCCAGATCGATCCGGCTAAGATTGGCGATGTCGTCGGCAAGCAGGGCAAGGTTATTAATAAGATCATCGAGGAGACCGGCGTCCAGATCGACATCGAAGACGACGGACAGGTATCCGTATGCGGTACCGATCAGGAAATGATCGATAAGGCGATCGAAATTATCGAGAGCATCGTGACCGACATTGAGGTCGGCATGATCACCTCCGGTCCGGTCGTCAACATTCTCCCGATCGGCGCACAGATCCAGCTCGGTCCGAACAAGAAGGGCCTGATCCACATTTCCAGACTTGCCGACAGCCGCGTAGGCAAGGTCGAGGATGTAGTCAATCTCGGCGATGAAGTCACTGTCCGCGTCATCAAGGTCGATGAGATCGGCGGAAAGATCGATCTTTCCATGCGTCCGTCGGATATCAATGACGACACCTGGTCACCGGAGCTCGAGGCAGAGCGCAGAAGGACCCAGGGCGGCAGAGACCGCGGAGGCGACCGTGACCGCAGAGGCGGACGCGACCGTGACAGAAGAGACAGGCGTTGAGCCGTTTCAACGAACAGCAGTTAACAGCAATTAAGCACTTCTCGGGGCCGGCTATGGTGATAGCCGGCCCCGGCAGTGGTAAGACGACCGTGATCACAAACCGGATCCGTTATCTGATCTTCGAAAGGAAGATCCCTCCGGAACAGCTTCTCGTGATCACATTTACCGCTGCAGCGGCAGAGGAGATGCGCTCCCGGTATCTGAAACTCTGTGATCTTACCGGCACAAAAGTCACCTTCGGCACCTTTCATTCCGTATTTCTTCAGTTTCTGATCCGGTATTCCGGATTCTCAAAGTTCCGGCTTGCTTCTGCGGAAGAGTCGGTTTCCATTCTCCGGTCCGTATTTCAAAAACATCATCCGGACCGCAATTACACCTCGGATTTTTTTGAACATCTTCTTGGCAGTATCAGCAAATTTAAAAACGGGCTCGGCACCCCGGATCCTTTTCTGCGTGACATTGTCCTGGAATATGACCGTCTGCTTCATGGAAGGCAGCTCATGGATTTTGACGATATGCTCACCTGCTGTCTGCAAATGCTGAGGTCCGATCCTTCCGTGCTGGAATCGCTGCGTTCCGAATACCGTTTCCTGATGGTGGATGAATTTCAGGATATCAATCCCGTGCAGTTTGAGTGCGTCCGCCTGCTTGCGGCGCCGTCTGACAATCTATTCGTGGTCGGAGATGACGACCAGAGTATCTATGCTTTCCGGGGCTCGGATCCCGGCATCATGCTTTCTTTCCGGAAATATTATCCAAAGGCCCGTTTTCTCGAGCTTCTCTATAATTACAGATCCTCCGAAACCATCGTACAAAGCGCTTCCCGGGTGATCCGTCATAACAAAAAACGCTATGCCAAGGAGTTTCGACCGATGAATCAGGGCGGAGTCCCGGTGTCAGTCAGATCCTTTTATGATATGGAGGAAGAGGCAAATGTCATTGCCGCCGAGATCGCGCATCTTCCGGATGAGGTGAAAAGCGTCGGGATCCTGTACAGGAAGCACAGAGATGCGCTTGCTGTCAGGAAAGTAGTCGGCACTAAGCTGAAGGACGGCAGCATTTGCAGAAAAGAGATCTCCTTTCTGAGCTTTCATTCTTCAAAGGGACTCGAATTTGATGTAGTATATATGATAAATGTACAGGAACAGGAGCCCCGTCACGGTGAGGCGCCCGCTGCATTTTATGAAGAGGAACGAAGGCTTTTTTATGTCGCGATGACAAGAGCCAGGCGGATTCTTCACATTTCCTACACAAACTATCATTACAATAAGCGTCATAAAAAGTGCAGATTCCTGAAGGAGACGGGCGCGGAAGGGCTTTTCGCGCTGATTTTCGGGAGAGGCGCACGCGATTGACAGCCGCAAATATGAAGGAGCCGGAAAATGAAAGATATGAAAATACTGGTCGTAGATGATGAAATGAGGATCCGTAAGCTGATCCACGATTTTCTGAAGATCAACGGGTATGAATGCGTCGAGGCTGCGGACGGCGAAGAAGCGATCGATGTGTTTTATTCGGACAAGTCGATCGGTCTGATCATTCTTGATGTCATGATGCCGAAAATGGATGGCTGGCAGGTGGTGAAAACGATCCGTGAGACCTCGCGCGTGCCGATCATTATGCTGACCGCAAGAGGCGAGGAACAGGACGAGCTGCATGGCTTTGACCTCGGTGTGGATGAGTATATTTCCAAGCCCTTTTCCCCGAAGATCCTGGTTGCGAGGGTCGATGCGATCCTGCGCAGGATGAACAATACGGCTGACAGCGATTCCGTCACCTGCGGCAAGGTTACCATCAATAAGACCGCACATACCGTACTGGCTGACGGCGTGCCGGTGGAACTCAGCTATAAGGAATTTGAACTGCTCGAGTATTTTATCAACAATAAAAATATTGCCCTGAGCCGCGACAACATTCTGAACAATGTCTGGAACTTCGACTATTTCGGAGATTCCCGCACCATTGATACCCATGTCAAAAAACTGCGCGCAAAGCTCGGCCCCTGCGGCGACCAGATCAAAACCATATGGGGAATGGGATATAAGTTCAGCGAATAAGCTCCGGAAAAGCAGAAGAAAACAGAAAGCCAGCTTTCTGTTTTCTGATGATTTGACGGGGCAACGGAGATGAGCAAAAAAGCTGAGCGAACGCAGAGAGCGCAGCGATTTGCGAATCGCCGGTGCGCGGATCACGAAAGTGCGAAGCACGGAGTGATCTGCAGCTTATTCAAATAAATCATCTGAGAAAAAACCGGCATAATATGAACCATTCTATCCGCAACAATTTCACACTGATTTTCATCGCCCTGGTCGCAGCGCTCCTTATCATCATGTACTGCGTCTACAGCTTTTTCCTGCAGGAATATTACAGACGCATCAAGATCGACCTTCTGGAATCCGCATACCAGACGGTTGACACTGCCGTACAGTCCGCAGAAAAAGAAGATAAGACTCTTCTCGGCATTTTAAACGAGGAATATGACCAGAATGTCGAAAACTCCAGCGTTACTGCGATGTTCCGTTCCTTAAGCGAGCGCTCCAACATCGGCATCGTGATGCTGGACAGCTCCGGCATGATGGCAGCTACGAGCCGCGAAAGCGAATGGGATGCCATGAAGCTGAGAGCCTATCTTGCATTTTCCGAGGTATACGGAGACGATGTGGAATTTACATTTCCATTAAACAGAAAACCCGCCTCCGATAAGACGAATAATAAAGACAGCAGTGAAAGCGACGCGAATAACAGTCCGGAGGCTTCGGACGGCAAAACAGTTCCCATCTCAGGAAAGTCTGCCGCAGATGGAAGTGCTTCGGATACGGAGACTGCAGCAGAAGCGCCATGGCAGCCCATCGAGATCCTGAAAAAGACAGATAACTATACGATCCAGATGTTTAATGACCGCCGGTCACGCAGCGGCTACCTGGAATGCTGGGGCACCTTTTCCGATGGCGACACCCATTTCCTGATGACGATGCCGATCGCAAGTATCGAAGAAGGTACAGAGATCAGCAAACGCTTTCTGTTCGGCGTTTCCGCTATTATTCTTGTGATGGGAGCCGTTGCGGTCTATTTTACGACGGGACTGATCACGAAGCCGATCAACGATCTGGCCCATATTTCGGAGCGTATGTCAGACCTTGATTTCAGTGCCCGCTATGAAGGAAAACAGAAGAACGAGATCGGCGTTCTGGGAGCTTCCATGAATTCCATGTCCGACAAGCTCGAGCAGACCATCCTGGAATTAAAAGATGCAAATGCTAAGCTGCAGGAGGATATTGACGCCAAGATTAAGATTGACGAGATGCGCAAGGAGTTTATCGCGGACGTCTCGCATGAACTGAAGACCCCGATTTCGATTATCGAGGGCTATGCGGAGGGACTTGTAGAAGGACTTGCGGAGGATAAGGAAACCAGAGATTATTACTGCGGCGTGATCATGGATGAGTCCGCCAAAATGAATAAGATGGTAAAACAGCTGACCTCCCTGATCACCTATGAGTTCGGTGAGGATGTCAATGACTGCGTGTCCTTTGATCTTTCCGAGCTGATCAGAAGCGTCCTTGAGGCACAGAAGATACGCCTGAACGAGGCAGGAGCGGTACTAATCACGGAGCTGGAATCACCGGCGCCTGTCCTGGCGGATGAATTCAAAATTGAGGAAGCATTTACCAATTACCTGAACAATGCGATCAATCATCTTGACGGGCAGAAAAGGATCAGAGTCCGTCTGGAGGAAGCATTTGAAGGAACGGATCAAGATGCCGGGCGGATGTGGAAGGTTTCCGTCTATAACGACGGAGAACCGATCCCTGAGGAAAGTCTGGATCAGCTGTGGGATAAGTTTTATAAGGTGGATAAATCCAGGTCCCGCCAGTACGGAGGAAGCGGCATCGGCTTAAGTATCGTAAAGGCTGTAGTCGAAGCACACAAGGGAAGCTGCGGCGTGAAAAACACGGAAGAAGGCGTGGAATTTATGTTCATGCTGCCTGCGGAAAAAATTCTTGACGAAGAAAAAGTGAAGTGATAATATCATTATCGCTGTCGGGGTGTGGCTCAGCTTGGTAGAGCACTTGATTTGGGATCAAGGGGTCGCAGGTTCGAACCCTGTCACCCCGATCATAAGGAGAGGATCAGAGGAAACTCTGTTCCTTCTTTACTAAATAAAGTAAATATCAGGTATATGAGCTTACGGATGACTCCGTGCTGCGCACTCCCGTCATCCTCAACCTGAGCTCGCATCATAATGCGAACTCTCGCGGTATTCGTCGAGTATCGACATGCGAGCATGTCCAT
>JAFUAE010000043.1 GCA_017460845.1 Lachnospiraceae bacterium | reverse complement strand
GAATTCCCGGATCTCCGGGTCCCGGAAATACTTCTTATAACGATTCAGATACTTCTCGCCCATCTTGTTGGCATAAATGAAATGGACCCGGGTGCCCTCCACGTGGATATCGTCCTTCAGCCAGGTGAGCAGATCCGTGTAATACTCGTTTTTAATGGACTCCGGATTGAATTTGGAAAAGCAGCCCATGAACCGGTCCGCGGTCTCGTCGTCCATTTCAAAAAAGTTCTTGAGCTTTTCTCTGGTTTTTGCTTTCTTTTTTTCGCTTTTGGTAAAGCTGGTCAGAAGCGGTACGACCAGTTTTGACTGGAGCCAGGCGCTGAATTTCCCGCTCTGGTCCAGATCCGGGCTTCCGAAAATACCGTGATCAATATGGATATTTTCCCTCTGGATCAGCTGCCCCACAAAGGTGCTTCCTAAGGAGGAGCCGATCGCGCCGTTCAGGCGACCTCCGAAATGATTCTGAATATATGTTTCAATCTTTTCAGTAACCGTAATGATGTCCGGAAAGATCAAATCACTGCCGTCAAAACCATCGTAGTTCACGCAGATCAGGTGATATTTCTCGCCCAGCCGGTCCAGCACCGCAGCAAAGTTCGTCTGATAGTCACAGGCCGTCCCCGGCAGCAGCATAAGGGTCTTTCCGCTCTTGTTCCCCATCTCATCAAACTGCATTGAACACGCTCCTTAACCTTTACTGCTTCTTGTAACCGGTAAGCATGGTGAGCAGAAAACAAATGACCGTCATCCAGGCAAAAAATCGATGCTTTTTCATAGATATCCATCCTCCTCATTGCTCAATAATTCCGTAAGACAATCCATACTCAGCAGGATCGTCGATGCGTTATGCAGAAGCGCACTTGCCGAGGGAGCCAGGAGCCCGAGAGCGCCAAGCAGGATCAATGCGCCGTTAAAGCCCATCACAAAACGGTAATTCCGATTGATACGGTGCATCAGTGAATCGCTCAGCCGTTTTAACCAAACGAGCTCCCGAAGATCCTCTGCGGCAATCGTCACATCCGCGACCTCCCGGGCGATGACGGCGCCGCTTCCCACCGCGATCCCCACATCTGCCAGGGAAAGCGCTGGCGTATCATTGATACCGTCGCCGATCATGATCACACATCTTCCTGCCTCATGTTCTGCTTTTATGAAGGCTGCTTTATCCTCCGGCAGCACTTCTGCCCGGTATTCGTCAATGCCGAGCTGCCCGGCGATGGCTCCTGCGACTCTCCGGTTGTCTCCGGTAAGCATGACTGCCTTATCGATTCCCTCTGCATGCAGAGCTTCAACGGCAAGACGCGCCTCCGGACGAAGCGGATCGGAGATCCCGATCGCTGCAGAGAGGATACCGCCAATACCCAGATAAAGCCATGAAACAGACTGGGAAAGCCGATCAAAGCAATCCTGATCTTCGGGGCGGATCCGCACGCCTTCATCTTCAAAGATGAAATGTGCGCTTCCTATGACGGCTCGATGATCTCCGATCTTTGTGGCTATGCCGTGTGCAACGACATATTCCACTTCGCTGTGCATCTCACTGTGATCAAGCCCCTGACCCTCTGCGGCCTTTACGACCGCATTGGCAACGGAATGCGGGAAGTGTTCCTCCAGACAGGCGGCGATCTTCAGCATTTCCTGACCATCTTCACCATTAAAGGCAATTACTTCCGTAACGGTAGGGCAGGCTTTGGTAAGTGTTCCTGTTTTGTCAAAGATCACCGTGTCTGCCTCGCTGATCCTTTCCATGAACTTCCCGCCCTTTACGGTGATCTTGTGGCGTCCGGCCTCCCGCATCGCGGACAGGACGCTGAGCGGCATGGAGAGTTTCAGAGCACATGAGAAATCGACCATCAGAACCGAAACAGCCCTTGCAACATTTCGTGTGAGCAGCCAGGTGAGCAGACTTCCCAGAAGACACCACGGCACCAGCCTGTCCGCCAGACTGCTTGCTCTGTTTTCCACGCCGGATTTTAAGCGTTCGGAATCCTCGATCATCCGAACGATCCTGTCGTAACGGTTTTCTCCAGCCTCATTGGTAACGCGTATCACGCAGCTGCCCTCTTCCACGACCGAACCGGCATAGACCGCTGAGCCGGGGCGCTTTGCCACGGGGACGCTCTCACCGGTCAGCGACGCCTGATTCAGCATGACATCGCCCTCCTCCAGAATCCCGTCCAGGGGCAGGACGTGTCCGGTATGAACGATGATCCTGTCTCCGGGGACGATGCTGCTGAGCGGCACGATACGCTTCGTTCCGTCTTCGGCAAGACGCCAGACACGGTCGACCTGCAGGGACATGCTCCTTGCCAGATCTTCGACAGACTTTTTATGCGTCCATTCGTCAAGTGTTTCTCCTACATTCAGCAGGAAATGGACAGACCCGGCTGTATGGTGGTCACCCGTCAGGAGAGAGGCTCCGATGGCAATACCGTCAAGGACGTCGACTGTCAGCCTGCCGGATGACAGCACTCTTACAGCCTGAACAAATCTCGGTATGGTTGTCAGAATCGTGATCGCTCTTCTGAGCGGATCCGGCAGGAAGAGCCGTTTTATGCGATGGCGGATGACCAGGAAGACAAGCTTTTCCATATAATCCCGGTTCATGGCCCGACTGCTGTGTGTCTGCGGATCCAGCATCTTTTCCGCGTTTTCATAGGTGAAACCGGAAAGCATCCTGCAGATTTCAGAGCGATCTCCATGATAGATCACGATAACACCGCAGGTCCTCTCATGAACGGTCACATCATCCACACCCGGCTGAACACGGAGCCATGCATCTATGATATCTGCCTGCTTAAGGCTCATTGACCGCACATCTGCCCTGAGCCGCATCCTGCCGGGCGACTCATGCATGATCTGGAATCTCATGCCTGAGCACTTTCTTCGATGTACTCTGCTTCCGCAGCCTTTTCGCGGTCCGCATTGATCTGCTTCGCGTCGGCAAGAATGTCGGAACAGCTCTCCTGAACAAACTCCACCTGCTTCATCACCTCATCCTTGCAGCGAAGAACTGCGGCAGTGGTGTGCGTGTATACTTTGCGGGCATCCTTGCTGGACAAAATCTTCAGCCCGGCTGAGCCAAAAAGTGTTCCGCCAAGAAACAGTGCGATTTTTCCTCCGATAGACATTTTCATTTCCTCCTGTTTTTTCATTAGTTTTATATCCACAGCCCCATTGCGAACTGTAAATACCCCTGGTTTGTTATGTATTATCTTTCATCAGCTGTATCATCATCTTCCAGCCCTCCTTGCCTTCTCTGCATATAGGGAAGACCGGATAACAATGGAACATTCCTTCTCCCACAATCATCTTGTAATCAACTTTATATTTCTTCATAGCAGCCTCAAAGGAAGGGGCACAGGCATACAATGTCTCATCACTGCCGTAGATGAAGGTGGTTTTCGGACAGTTCGTAAAATCGCCTTTCTGCAGCCAGATCATATACTCCGGGACACTATCATCCCCGTGCCGCATGACTTCCACGGCTGTCTTCATGTACTGCGCCGGGATGGCCACGTCCTTTTTATCCAGTTCCAGCATCCGCTGCCATTCCTCGTCCGTATCCACGCAGGTGCCCGGAGAGATCGCCATGATGTAACCGGGCATCGGCGTATCTCCATGGCCGTCGTTGATATACGGAACCATGCCGAGAGCCAGGTTTCCGCCGGAGGACGTACCCAACACAGAGATGTTCTCCGCCTTATAGTTCTGCAGTATGACCCGATAGGTCTCATGGATCATCTCATATGCCCTGGTCAGCGGATAGTCCGTGCAAAGCGGATAATAGGGAACGAACACATCCAGCCCTGTTTCTTTAGCGAAACGAAGCGCTTTCTTGATGGAGCCGGGTCTTGGCGCTGAGATCATTCCCCCGCCGATCAGGAAAAGGTTGGCCTTATCTGCTTTTTTCTTGTGGATCAGTTTCAGAACGGGACAGCCCATGATTTCAATGCGACTGATATCAAAGGCCTCGTCCTTCAGGTCCGGGATCCGGTTCTTTGCATTCTGTTTTCTCCGGTTTTCCAGAAGCTCTTCCGTACTCATGCCGGTCCACATTTTCTTAATATTCACGGCTTTTACCAGCCGCTTCAGAATCTCGTATTTCAGCGTCATAATGTTCAGACTCCTTCTTGCTGCAGCTATTTCATCAGCAGGCTCATGATCCCGGCAAGAGCCGCACTGAAAACCGCAAATCCTGCTGTCCCCATGAGCCATTTGCAGAACTTGTCTTTCTTGTTGATATACGGTTTCATATCCTCCGTACCGGGGATCTCCCAGGCTTTCGTGTGTCCGACCCAGTACTCGTCGATCAGCAGCCGGTCGATCAGATTCACAATAGAGAGGATCGCGAACATCTGCCAGAAACCTTCAAAGAAACCTCTCGTGCCGTTGATCATGTACACGCAGATCAGCACATAGATCAGATACCCTGGAAGACACAGGCTTCTGAACCATATACTCCGCTTCCGGATCTGCTCGGCTGTCGTCAGGCCTAGCTCGACGACACGTTCCTGCACCTTTCTGTCGTACAGATGCACCATCCCGATCGCGCCGTTTCGAACGCCCATCGCACAGATCAGGTACAGCAGAAAGCCCAGTCCCAGGCCTTCTAAAATGAGTTTAAACGCAATCACCTGTCGGTCTCCCTTTCGTCATTCCTGATCGCCCGGATCCCCCCGAGGAACATCACGATCCAGCCAAAGCTTTCAAAGCCGGACGCAAAGCCGTTGAAGGGCAGCGGAAGGATCATTTCCAACAGAAATCCGATTCCAGCAACGAGAAGCGGAGCCGCCAATACCCAGATTTTTTTCAGCGGCAGAATTCCCTTTAGAACGAGAGCGATCCAGCCGCCGGTGGAGGCGATCCCCAGCACGACAAACGATACCCAATAGGGAAAGGCCTGTACGGCGTAGGAGCGGTTCCAGGCAGCAACCGCTCTTGCCGTGTCGCCCTGTGCTGCTTCATAAATAACGTTGTAGTTGTGGATCAGCGTTCCGCAGGCCAGGTGGAAATATATGAAAACCATGCAGCCCCAGATCAGTCCTGCGATATAGAGCTTCAGGAATCGTCTGTCCCATTTGTCGCTGCACTGAGAGAGCTTGTATTTCAGATATTCTATGAAACTCAGAGCCGCAATCGCATAGAAAACCGTTCCGATCAGGCCGCCAATATTCGACATCGCAATGCGCCAG
>JAFUAE010000042.1 GCA_017460845.1 Lachnospiraceae bacterium | reverse complement strand
CATACATCTTAAAAGGACCTCCATCCTGTGAAAGACCCGGATCCGCCAGGCGGACACCGGGTCTTTTACTTATGTGAAATCTTATGGCATTGCAGGGGTGATTATGGTAGAATAAATTGACTATTTATGAGGATTAATGCTCATTGGGAGCATGAGACGGATGAATGGCAAAAGAAGAAGAGGGTAAGATAGAATGAGATATTATGGAGACGTATACAGACCGCCGAGCGAGGCATCCAGCCTGATCATTCAGGTAACGCTCGGCTGCAGCCACAATACCTGTAAGTTCTGTACAATGTATAAAGAGAAGCGCTTTTATAACCGGCCGATGGCAGATGTCCTCGCCGATCTCAGGGAAGTGGCGGAAGGCTACGGCAGGCGAGTCCGCAGGATCTTTCTGGCGGACGGCGACGCCCTGATCCGCAAAACCGATGACCTGATCGTGATCCTTGACGAAATCAAAAAGCTCTATCCGGTCTGCGAGAGAGTAACGGCATATGCTTCCCCGGGAAGCCTTCTGATTAAAAAGCCCGAAGAACTGACACTCCTGAGGGAGCATGGCCTGAGCATGGTTTATCTGGGACTTGAATCAGGAAGCGATGAAGTCCTGAAGCTGATGGATAAGGGCTTTACCGCGGCTCAGATCGTGGAGGGCGGATTAAAGGCAAAGGCTGCCGGCATGCAGCTTTCGGTGACCGCAATAGCAGGACTCGGCGGGACGACGCTTTCTGCGGAGCATGCCGAAGGGACCGCTGCCGCGCTTTCGGCAATGAATCCTGATTATGTCGGTGTCCTGACACTCGAGATCCATGAGGGCACACCGCTGGAGACCATGGTCCATAACGGGGAGTTTCAGATCCTGGATTCCATCGAAGTCCTGAAGGAAACAAAGGAAATGATCAAAAAGATGGATTGTCCGGGCTGCGTCTTCCGTATGAACCATGCTTCTAATTACCTGATCCTGAAGGGAACGCTCAATGAGGACAGGGATGCGCTGGTCGCGCAGATCGATGAAGCCCTTGCAGGAAATATCGGACTGCGCCCCGAATGGGCAAGATCCTTCTGATGATCGTTTCTTTATCAGGCAGTCCTGTAAGAACTTAAGGCCGCGATTCAGCCGGCCCGGCCGCAACACAACATAGCACAACACAACACAACACAACACAACATCCTAATGCTGCCGGCTTTGGCCGCTGTGGCATTCATACAGCAGGAAGAGCAAAACAGGGGATCTATTTATGAATATTGTTTGTCTTGACATGGAAGGCGTACTTGTACCGGAAATCTGGATCGCATTTTCCGAAGCAACGGGTATTCCGGAGCTTCGTATCACAACGCGGGACGAACCGGACTATGATAAGCTTATGAAGTACCGCATCGGCATTCTGAAGGAACACGGCCTCGGGCTGAAGGAGATCCAGGACGTGATCGCCGGGATCGATCCGCTGCCGGGTGCAAAGGAATTCCTGGACAGACTGCGTGAGAAGGTACAGGTAATTATCCTGAGCGATACCTTTGAGCAGTTTGCGATGCTGCTGATGAAGAAACTGGGTTATCCGACGATCTTCTGCAATACTCTGGAGGTAGCAGAGAACGGTGAGATCACGGGGCATACGATGCGCGTTGATAAATCCAAATACGCGACTGTACGCGCCCTCCAGTCCATCGGATACGATACGATCGCCAGCGGCGACAGCTTTAACGATCTCGCAATGATCGATGCCTCAAAGGCCGGATTCCTGTTCCGCACGACCGATGCGATCCGTAAGGACAGATCGGACCTGAAGGCGTTTGAGGAATATGACGAGCTTTATGAAGCAATAATGGAAGCATGCAGGACCTGAATGAGAGCGGACAATTAAATCAGACAGGCATGACGGAAATCGGAGCGTCAGGACTGCCGGCCGGCGAAGACAGTGAAGCTCTGCAGCGGGAAATGCAGCAGGCTGCACAGCTTCAGGCTGCGCTGCAGAAAGAAGAACGCCGCAGGACAGTCCGCCGGAACCGGAAGATCGTTTCACAAGTCTCGATGGGCGCGGACCTCTATATGCTGGCCATGTACGCGGCACAGTATGCATTTCTGGGAGGAGCGATCCTGCTGAGTGCCCTGGTCACGTTTGAGGATGCGCAGTTTGACATTCTTGACGGCATTGCAGCCATTGCCTCAGTTCTTTTCGGGTGCATACTGTTATGGCAGTTTGCGGCCAGATGCCGGGAACGGGGACAGCTGTTTCCTGAGGATACCGTGATACGCACGATCCTCAAAAGAGAAAAAAGGGTCAGCATCAGCAGCTTCGCAGCATTTGCAGCAATGATCTGCCTGTTTCAGTTTATTTTCAGCCTTTCGCTCGAACTGCTGGAAATGCTCCTGAATCTGTTTGGCCTGACCATCATGAACAGTCCCGCGATGAATGCCGATTATACGCTTAGCACGCCGCTTATGCTCTATGCCGTATTCATCGGCCCGCTTGCAGAGGAATTTGTATTCCGGGGCATCATATTGAAGGGGCTGCGTCCCTGCGGAAAGGTCTTTGCGATCGTTGTTTCCGCGCTGCTGTTCAGCCTGATGCACGGGGACATCCAGCAGCTGGGCTTTACCTTTGCGGCAGGGCTTGTGATGGGGTATGCGGCCATGGAATATTCGATCCTTGTTTCATACCTGATCCATGTAGTTAATAACGGCGTGCTGTCGGAGTTGATGCTGCTCCTGTCGGAACAGATATCCGAGAATGCCTATATGGCCGTATCGCTGGTAATGACGGCCTTAAGCGCAGCATATCTGATCTGGTTTACGATCAGGAACAGGCGTTTTCTTCCGCAGTATCTGCGGGCAAATCCCGCCCGGCCGGGAGCGGTCAGCGGCCTTCTCAATATATGGTTTCTGGCCTTTGTGGTCCTATGCGCCGCAGAGACCGTTCTCACCATCACGCCGATGTGAATTTGTTCCTTGTTGATTGGAAGAAAAGATAGTAATATAAAAAAGAGCTTCATTGTCCGGTACGGGAATTTGTCCTGACCGGACGCATCACATATCGCAGAAGCAGAAAGGGTAAAAAGACTTTCAGGAGGAAACTATGTACAAAATAGTCAGCAGAAAAGCACTCAGGCCCACACTTACGATGATCGAGGTCGAGGCGCCGCTTGTTGCAAGAAAGGCAAAGCCGGGCCAGTTCATCATCCTCAGAGTGGACGAGAACAGCGAAAGGATTCCGCTCACCGTATCACACTGTGATCTGGAGAAGGGTACCGTCAAGGTGATCTTCCAGGTCGTCGGCGCTACAACAGTCAAGCTCAATCATGTGATGGAAGGTGAATACATTCAGGACTTTGTCGGTCCTCTGGGCAATGCGACAGAGACGGAAGGAATCAGGAAGGTCTGTATTGTCGGCGGCGGCGTAGGCTGTGCCATCGCGCTTCCGGTCGCTGAGGAGTTCCACAGACTCGGGGCGGAGGTGACCTCGATCGCAGGCTTCCGCAGCAAGGACCTGGTGATCCTGGAAGATGAGTTCAGGGCCTGTTCAGACAAGCTCTACATCATGACGGATGACGGCAGCTACGGACGGGAGGGCAATGTCACGGTTCCTCTGAGAGAGATCCTTGCTTCCGGTGAGAAATTTGACATGATCATCGTGACCGGTCCGCTGGTAATGATGAAGTTTACGGTCCTCACGGCCAAGGAATTCAATGCGCCGATCACTGCATCCATGGCTCCGATCATGATCGACGGCACAGGCATGTGCGGCGGCTGCAGAGTGATCCTGCACAGGGACGGCAAGGATGTGACGGCATTTGCATGCGTGGACGGCCCGGATTTCAACGGATATGAGATCGATTTTGACAACGCGATCACCAGAAGCCGTATGTACAATGACTATGAGAGACATGCGTATGAAGAGACCTGCAATCTCTTTAAAAACGCCTGAGAGAGGAGCGTAAGTATGGATCCGAAAAAACATGAAATGCCTTCACAGGCACCTGAGATCAGAGCACATAACTTCAAGGAAGTTGCACTCGGATATACGGCGGAGATCGCAGTCGAGGAAGCAAAGAGATGCTTAAACTGCAAGAATCAGCCCTGCGTGGACGCCTGTCCCGTAAACATCAGCATTCCGGAATTTATCACACATATCAAGACCGGAGATTTTGAGGCTGCATATGAAGTCATTACAAGGACCTCCTCGCTGCCGGCGGTCTGCGGCAGAGTTTGTCCGCAGGAGACCCAGTGCGAGAGCAGATGTACCATGGGCATCAAGTTTGAGCCTGTCGGCATCGGCCGTCTGGAGAGGTTTGTCGCTGACTGGCATAATGAAAATATCAAAGAAGCAGCTCATAAGCCGGAGAGAAACGGTCACAGAGTGGCAATCGTGGGTTCCGGTCCTTCCGGACTTACCTGCGCTGGCGACCTTGCCAAGAAGGGCTATGACGTATCAGTCTTCGAGGCACTGCATAAGGCAGGCGGCGTTCTGGTCTACGGTATTCCGGAGTTCCGTCTTCCGAAGGCGATCGTAGCCAAGGAAATTGACGGTCTGAAGGATCTCGGCGTAGATTTCCAGACCAATGTCGTCATCGGCAAGACACTGACCATCGACGAGCTTTTTGAGATGGGATATGAGGCGGTATTTATCGGCTCCGGCGCGGGACTTCCCAACTTTATGAGGATCCCGGGAGAGTCCTTAAAGGGCGTCTATTCCGCAAATGAGTTCCTGACCAGAAGCAACCTGATGAAGGCGTATGAGGATGATCCGACCACACCGATCATGAAGGGCGGCAATGTGGCGGTCGTCGGCGGCGGAAACGTCGCAATGGATGCGGCAAGAACAGCGCTGCGTCTTGGCGCGGACAATGTCTATATCGTATACCGCAGATCCATGGAGGAGCTTCCGGCACGTGCAGAGGAAGTCGAGCATGCAATGGAAGAGGGCATCCAGTTCAAGATCCTGAACAATCCTGTCGAGATCATCCCGTTCGAGAATCCGGATGATAAGAAGGATCCGAGAAACGGCGGCGTTAAAGCAATCAAATGCATCCGCATGGAGCTCGGGGAGCCTGATGAAAAGGGAAGAAGAAGCCCGGTACCGGTAGAAGGTTCCGAGTTTGAGATCCCGGTAGATACAGTTGTTATTGCAATCGGCACCTCTCCGAACCCGCTGATCAAGAAAACGACTGAAGGCCTTGAGGTCAATAAGAAGGGCGGCATCGTTGTTGACGAGGACGGCCTGACCTCCAGAACTGCCATCTATGCAGGCGGCGACGCCGTGACCGGCGCAGCAACCGTTATTTCCGCGATGGGAGCAGGCAAGACGGCCGCAGCGGCAATTGACAAATATCTGAGCTGATCCCGAGTGTTTGAAACGATTTCGGAGCGAGGTATCGCGGAGTAATCGCGCAGCTCATATAGCACAGGCCCGTTTGGCGGGCAACTCATAGTATAGAGAAAGACCTGCGGGCCGGTTATCCTGGAAACTGTTTTACACATCAGATGATACGGATACCCGGCATCGCAGGTCATTTACATCTTAACTGTGCTGAACTTAATGGCAATCTTAACAAACATTAATAAATCGACAGAGTCTGTCGGATTTGTTGTATAAATGACGGTTTTTCCCAAGTATCGCACCCGAATTTAGGCAGATAACGCAATTGATTCGGAAGCGGGTCTATTGTAAAATGAAGCCGGATTCGAAGATAATATGACATTGAGCCTTACAATATGATTCTTGAGGATTGGACATAACCGATGACTATATTTAATCTAATTTCGATGCTGGGCGGTCTGGCGCTGTTCCTTTACGGCATGCGCGTTATGGGAGACGGACTCAAGCAGGGATCTTCTTCGGCCCTGAAGACCGCGATGAGCATGGTGACCAACAATCCGTTTCTGGGCTTCCTGCTCGGACTGTTTGTCACCGGCGTTATCCAGAGCTCTTCGGCGACTGTTGTACTGACCGCGGGACTTGTGAGTGCAGGTATCGTGACGGTAAGACAGTGCATCGGCGTTGTGATCGGTGCACACCTGGGCACGACCGTGACCGGCCAGATCATTCGTCTGCTGGAGCTGGACGGCGGGGGAGCATCCTGGATCAAGTTATTTCAGCCGTCTACACTGGCGCCGCTTGCGGCGATCCTCGGCATCGCGCTCCTGATGTCTTCCGGAAAGAATAAAGCGAAGCTGATCGGCACGATCGCCATGGGCTTCTGCATTTTGTTTACCGGACTGATGAATATGTCCGCGGCAGTGTCGCCGCTGTCACAGTCGGAGACATTTTCCAGGCTGTTCATGAGCTTTGAGGGCAGGCCGCTGCTCGGTTTCCTGACCGGACTCGGCACCGCGCTTTTATTCCATTCCTCGGCTTCGGTCGGTATCCTGCAGGCTCTGTCCGTGACGGGCTCGCTGACCTTCGGCGCAATCTATGCGATCATGCTCGGCATCTATATGGGTGACTGCCTGATCACGGGACTGATGATCTCCATCGGCGCGTCAAAGGATTCCCAGCGTGTAGGCTGTGTGCATATCCTTTACTGCATTGCGAAGGATATGGTGATCCTTGCGGCGATCCTGATCCTGAAACAGACCGGCGTGCTGGACGGCATCTGGAGCGCCCCGATCAGGACCGGCGGGATCGCAAATGCCAACACCCTCTTCAATCTCGGCGCAGCTGTCTGTATCCTTCCGTTTACGGGGATCATTTATAAGCTGACCATGAAGATCATAAAGGGAGAGGGCGAGGAACAGGTCTCCCGTGCGGAGCAGGTTGCCGCGGCACTCAACAAAAACCTGTTTGCGTCGCCGGAGCTTGCGCTTGCGGCAGCGTCCAACGTGATCGGCTATATTTCCAAGACAGCAGCTGAAAATGTTGAAAGATCCTTCCAGGCGATCGGGAAATACGACGAGAAGCTGCTTGGGGAGATCGACCGCAATGAGGACGATCTGGATATGCTGACAGACAGGGTAGGAGATTATCTGGCCAACCTGTCCGCCCATGTCAGGATCGGCAACGAGACGAACAGACTGAACTATTATGTCAAATGTGTATCCGAGTTCGAACGTATCGGAGACCTGGCGGATAACGTCGCGGAAAGCTCGACCGAGATGCATGACAAAAAGATCACACTGACAAGCGGCGCGAAGTATGAGCTGTCCGTGCTGCATGAAGCGATCACCGATGTGCTTGAGCATACGCATAATGCATTTATGCGTCTGAGCGCGAATGAGGCGCGTTATGTGGAGCCGATCGAGGAGGTCGTGGATGACCTGATCATCAGAATGAAGGATAATCATTATGAGAGAGTCGGGAAGGGAGAGTGTACGATCTTTGCGGGATATATATTCATTGATATTCTGACCAATTTGGAGAGAATTTCCGACCAGTGCGCGAATATCGCCGTGCATACGATTTCCCTGAATGAGCCGGCGATCGCCGACGCGGAGCACGAATATATCCGTGCGCTGCATATGGGAGAGGACGAGGATTTCAACCAGAAATATAAATTTTATGTGGAAAAATATCTGGACAATATCCAGGAGCTCGGAAAGAGCACGACTGAAGCGTAAAGTGATGGAAGGGGCTGAGCCCTGATACAAGAAAGAGCCTGCTTGAAGCAGGCTTTTTCTCATACTTGTTGCCTTGTCAAATGTCCTGAAAAAAGAAAGCAGGCTTTCTTTTTGGTCCATTTTCCAAGAGCTTATGCATTAATAAAAAGGACCATGCATCGCAGCATGATCCTCAGTGATCTCTGGAATGATTATTTAAGCTTCTACAGCCGGAGCAGCCTTTACAACAGCAGCTCTCTGAACCTTACCGGATCTCAGGCAGGAAGTACATACGTATACCTTCTTGTTGCCTGTCTCTGTCTGGATGTTGACCTTCTTTACATTAGGCTTCCACATCTTATTGGATCTTCTATGTGAATGGCTGACTGCGTTACCAAACAGCACTGATTTTCCGCAAACTGAACACTTTGCCATGGTAGCACCTCCCTTACTTAAAAATGCGCAATCCATATACTAACAGAATTAGTTGGGAAATGCAAGCACTTTCTGCAGGTGTTTCGGAAACTTTGTATGGATAATAAAATGCTTTTATGCTAAAATCATTTCGATTATAAGGAGGAAAAACATGAAAGGCAAGATCAACAACCAGTTTGGTGATATTCATATTTCAAGCGACGTGATCTCGACGATCGCAGGATCGGCGGCGGTAGAGTGCTTCGGTATTGTCGGCATGGCTGCGGTAGGCCTCAAGGACGGCTTTGTCAAGCTGCTCAAGCGCGGCTCCCTTCAGAAGGGGATCGAGGTCAGTATTTCCGAGGATAATGCTGTTTCACTGAAGATGCACATCATCGTTGCATATGGCGTCAGCATTTACGCGGTGTCCGAAAACCTGATCGAAACTGTCAGATATAAGATCGAGGAGAGTACCGGACTGAAGGTCGAGAGCATTCAGGTATATGTTGAAAGCGTCAGGCCGATTGACTGATCAGGGAGGATTTCATTTTGGCAAATACATCTATTGATGCCGGCGTGCTGAAAAAATGCTTTATTGCCGGCGCAAACCAGTTAGAAAGCAATAAGGAATATATTAACGAGCTGAATGTCTTTCCGGTTCCGGACGGAGACACCGGGACAAATATGTCGATGACGATCATGACTGCGGCAAAGGCAGTCAGCGAAGCGCCGGAAGGGGACATGAAGGCTCTGGCCAAGGCAATGTCCAGCGGCTCCCTGCGCGGGGCGCGCGGAAATTCGGGCGTTATCATTTCCCAGCTGATCCGCGGCTTCTGCAAGACCATCGAAGAGCACGATACCATTGATGCCCAGCTTGCTGCGGCTGCATTCCGCCGCGGCGCAGAGACGGCCTACAAGGCTGTCATGAAGCCGAAGGAAGGTACGATCCTGACGGTTGCAAAGGGCATGGCGGATAAGATCACCGAGGTCGCGGAAGAAGGCGGCGACCTGACCGAGATCCTCCGTACTGTTGTGGCCTACGGAGACGAGGTCCTCCAGAAGACACCGGAAATGCTGCCGGTCCTGAAGGAAGCAGGCGTTGTCGACTCGGGCGGACAGGGACTGATCGTATTCCTGAAGGGCGCCCTGGCAGTTCTTGAGGGCAAGGAAGTCAGCACGGAGCTTGCCGGTGCAAAGCCTGCAGGAGCGGGAGCTTCAGCCGGAGCTGCCGGCTCACGCGGACATATCTCCACGGACGATATCAAGTTCGGCTACTGCACCGAGTTCATCGTCAACCTCAATGAGCCGCTTCCGCAGGAAAAGCTCAACGAATTCAAGGCATTCCTGGAGGGCATCGGAGACTCGATCGTATGCGTTGCGGATGATGATATGGTCAAGGTGCATGTGCACACCAACCATCCCGGCACGGCCTTCGAAAAGGGCCTGGAGATCGGTGCATCCCTTTCCCGCATGAAGGTCGACAACATGCGTGAGGAGCATGAGGAGAGGCTGATCGAGAACGCCTCCAAGATCGCGGCGATGGAGAAGCTGAAGGAGCAGGACGGCGCCGGAGAAGAAGCAAAGGCGGAGGAACAGCCGCGCAAGCCGGTAGCATTTATATCTGTGTGCTCCGGAGCGGGCCTGAACGAGATCTTCAAGGGCCTTGGAGCCGACTATATTATCGGCGGCGGCCAGACCATGAACCCAAGCACGGATGATATCCTGCAGGCAGTTGACGCGGTCCATGCGGATACCGTATTTGTGCTTCCGAACAATAAAAACATCATTCTTGCGGCGGAGCAGGCGGCAAAGATCAACCGGGATGTGGAGATCCTGGTGGTGCCGACCAAGACGATCCCGCAGGGCGTTACGGCTCTGATCAATTATACGGAGGGCCTCAGCAATGAGGAAAACCTGCAGGCAATGTCCGAGAGCCTTTCCGAGGTGAAGTCCGGAGAGCTGACCTATGCGGTCAGAAATACCATGATCGACGGAACCGAGATCAAAGAAGGCAATATCATGGGCATCGGCGACAGGGGCATCCTTGCAGTCGGCGAAGTGCTTAACGATACGGCGCTTGAGATGGTAGACAAGATGGTGGACGAGTACACCTCCATCGTAACGGTGTACGCGGGCGAAGGCATCGACGATCCGTCGGCCGAGATGCTCTGCGACAGTATTCGCGAGAAGTATCCGGATATTGACGTGGACTGCGAGCGCGGAGACCAGCCGGTTTATTATTACATTATCAGCGTGGACTGACGGTCCTTTGAAACGAATGGAATTAACTTCTCTTAAGGGAATCGGTGAAAAAACTGCCGGGGCATTTAACCGCCTCGGCATTTTCACAGCGGAAGATCTGGTCCGCTATTATCCGAGAGCCTATGAAACATTTGAAAAGCCCGCTGCCATCTATGAGCTGGAGCCGGGCAGGATCATGACCGTCGAAGGGGTCCTGAGCAGGGATGCTTCGCTCAACCGCTTCAGGGGGATCACCATCGTCAATGCTTATATTTCGGATATGACCGGCAGGCTGCAGCTATCCTGGTACAATTCCCCGTTTATGAAGAACCAGCTTACGGAGGGCCGCCACCTGGTATTCCGCGGCAGGGTCTACGAGAAAAACGGGAAGCTCATCATGAGCCAGCCGAAGATTTACGAGCCTGAGACCTACCGCGAAAAATATCAGGACAGGATGATGCCGCTGTATTCCCTGACGAAGGGGCTTTCCAACAATACGATCATGAAGGCTGCGGCGGAAGCCCTGACCAGAAGCGGCAGGGCACAGGAGTATCTGCCGGACTGGATCCTGGAGAAGAACGGATTAAAATCTCTGGAAGTCACTGCGATCAGGATGCATTTCCCGAGAAATGAAGAGGAGCTTCGCGCTTCAAGGAACCGGGCCGTTTTCGATGAATTCTTTATCAGCATGCTGGCCGGAGCCAGACTGAGCGAAACAGCCAGAAAGACCGTCAGCACCCATAAATGCAGACCTGACCTCAGGATGATCCGCTTCATGGCGGATCTGCCCTTTGAGCTGACGGCGGGCCAGATCGCGGCGTACAAGGAAATCGCCGCGGACATGTCCTCCGGCAGGGTAATGAACCGGCTCGTGGAGGGCGATGTCGGCTCGGGAAAGACGATCGTCGCCGTACTGGCCATGATCAACGCAGCATTAAACGGGTACCAGGCTGCGATCATGGCGCCGACAGCCGTACTGGCTGCCCAGCATTACGAGACCTTCAGAAAGCTCCTGGAGCCGCACGGCTATTTTGACGGAAAGGTAACGCCCGTCCTGCTGACCGGCGCCATGACGGCGGCGGAGAAAAAAGAAGCGGGAAGAAAGATCAGGGAGCATGAAGCCAACCTGGTCATCGGCACGCACGCGCTGTTTCAGGAAAAGGTCGTGTACGACGATCTCGGACTGATCGTGACGGATGAACAGCACCGCTTCGGTGTGGGACAGAGAGAGGCGTTATATCAGAAGGGCGACCTGCCGCATACGCTCGTCATGAGCGCAACGCCGATCCCGAGGACGCTTGCGATCATTCTGTACAGCGATATGGACATTTCCGTGATCAAAGAGCGCCCGGCGGGCAGGATCCCGATCAAAAACGCGGTAGTAGGGCCATCCTACAGAAAGACGGCCTATAAATTCATACTTGATGAAATCAAAAAAGGAAGACAGGCCTATGTGATCTGTCCGGCGATCGAGAACGCGGAGGACGAGGACGGGCGGAAGGAATTTGAGGGAGAAGTGGAAAATGTCACCGACTATTCCGCAAAGCTCAGAAAGCTCTTTCCTCAGGAAATCCGGACCGGCGTCCTGCACGGCAGGATGAAGGCGGATGAAAAGGACGCCGTCATGCAGGCCTTCAAAAACCATGAGACGGATATCCTCGTGAGCACCACCGTCGTGGAAGTGGGCGTGGATGTCCCGAATGCCTCCGTCATCATGATCGAAAATGCCGAGCGCTTCGGCCTCGCCGAGCTGCATCAGCTCAGGGGGCGCGTAGGCCGCGGGGAATGGCAGTCCTACTGCATCATGATCAATACCTCGGATTCCGAAAAGGCGGCGGAGCGTCTGGAGATCCTGAAGACATCCAACGACGGATTCCATATCGCCGAGGAGGACCTGAGGCTGCGCGGGCCGGGAGACATTTTCGGACTCAGGCAGAGCGGGGAAATGGACTTCAAGGTAGCGGATATCTACAGAGATTCCGTGATCCTCAAGGCGGCAAAGGACACGAGCACGGAACTTCTGAAGCGGGACCCGCAGCTGGAGGAGCCGGAGCACCAGAAGCTGAGACGGATACTGGACACCTATATAGAGAAGGGTTATATCGTATAAATGAGAGTCATCGCAGGCACAGCAAGAAGTATTCCGCTGAAGGCGCCGCAGGGAATGACAACGCGGCCGACAACGGATAAAATAAAGGAAACACTGTTTAATATGATCCAGTTTGATGTGCAGGGGGCGGTATTCCTGGACCTGTTCGCAGGCTCGGGCGCCATGGGCATCGAAGCATTGAGCCGCGGCGCCGAATATGCGGTGTTTGTGGATTCGGGAAAAGTGGCTGCCGACTGCATCCGCGCGAACCTGGAAAAATGCCGCTTCATGGACCGAAGCAGGATCGTACGGGCCGATGCGGCTTCATTCGCGGCCTATCTTCCTCTTCCGGAGCGGAAAGAAGGAGAGAAGCTGATCATCTTCATGGACCCGCCCTATGAAAAAGGACTGGAGATCCCCGTGCTGGAGGGACTTGCGGAGCGGGGTATCCTTGACGGGAACTGCCTCGTCATTCTTGAGGAAGGGCTCGGCTTTGATACGGAGACCCTGGCGCAGACCGGGCTCGAAATCAGCAGGATCAAGCAGTATAAGAATCAGCAGCATATTTTCCTGAGAAGGGTTTAATATACGGCCGGCCGGCCTCCGATATTGTCAGAATACCGAGACCTTCCGAAATGCAATTCACGCGGTCTTCCGGCTTGTCTATCCTCGAAAAATGCTAAGCACGCATTTTTCTACGGCTATCCGGCGCCGTAATCCCTGGAATTACAATTTCGTCGGTCTATGGTATTTGACAATACCAAAGGCCGGCCTGGAGTATATAGAAACGGAGCAACACGAAATGAAAGAAACGATTTGGCTCTACCCGGGCAGTTTTGATCCGGTGACCTACGGTCACATCAATATCATCGAGCGCGCGTCCAGGCTCTGCGGCCGCCTGATCGTTGCTGTACTGGAAAATTACGAAAAAACTTCGTTGTTTTCCACAGATGAACGTGTTAAGATGTTACAAGAAGTCGTGAAGGGTCTGGACAATGTCGAAGTATCCAGCTTTTCAGGGCTTCAGGTTGATTTTTATAAAAAAGAAAAGGCCGATGCTGTTGTCCGAGGCATCCGGACAAACGGTGATTTTGACTACGAGGTATTCCTGGCGCACGGGATCCAGATGCTGTATCCGGAGTATGAAGTCGTATTTCTGGCGACTGAGAGCCGGTACAGCTGTATCAGTTCCAGCTCCGTCAGGGCGCTCGGTGCGTATGGCGGAGATGTGTCCCCGTTCGTGCCGCCGTATGTCGAAAGCAGGGTCAAAGAGAAGTTTAAGGAGAAGTATTTATGAGCAGCAAGATCGAGCAGATCATTGATGAACTGGATGAGTATTTAGATAATTGTAAATATCAGCCGTTCTCGAATACAAAGATCATTGCAAATAAGGAAGAGCTTGATGAGATCATTGTGGAGCTGCGTATGCGCGTTCCGGATGAAATCAAGAAGTATCAGAAGATCATTGCGCAGCAGGATGCGATTCTTGAGGATGCAAGAAATCAGGCACAGAATATGATCAGCGACGCACAGTCCCAGATCGATGTGCTTGTCAGCGACCACGAGGTGATGCAGCGCGCTTATCAGCGTGCCAACGAGGTCGTGGATGAGGCAAGGAGCCAGGCGGACTCCATCGTACAGGCAGCGGTCCAGGATGCGGGCAATATCCGTGAAGGCGCAATGCAGTATGCGGACAGCCTGCTTGCGAATATTCAGAATATCATTTCAGGTTCCGCAGGAGACAGCAGACAGCGTTTCGAGCAGATGTTCGATTCTCTGGAAGCCGTTTATCAGGAGTGCCAGACCAACCGCAGCCAGCTTCAGGTTAGTTCGTCCTATGAGATTGAAGACACTGAACAGTGAGATCGACGCGGTCATCTTTGATCTTGACGGCACAGTTGCAGATTCTATGTGGATGTGGACAGATATCGATATCGAATATCTGTCCCGTTTCGGTTTTGAGTTTGACTCTCAGCTGCAGATCGACATCGCCGGAATGAGCATTCTCGAGACTGCCGTTTACTTTAAGGAAAAATATCAGATTCCCCTGACACTGGACCAGATCATTGGAGACTGGGTCCGGATGTCTATCGATAAATACAGGCATGAAGTCCCGCTGAAGGAAAAAACGCGGGAGCTTCTGGCCTTCTTCAGAAGCCGCGGCTTGAAAACCGCCATCGCTTCTTCCAACGCCATCGAAATGATCGAGGCGTGTCTTGAAGCAAATTCAGTTCGAGACCAGTTTGATATAATCGTCACCTCCGATCAGGTAAAAAGGGGCAAGCCCTGGCCTGACGTGTATCTTTATGCTGCAGAACAGCTGGGTGTCAGCCCGGAGCGCTGCCTCGTGTTCGAGGATATTCCCGCAGGCATCAAAGCGGGAAATGCAGCCGGCATGAAGACGATCGCAGTATATGACAAATTCTCCGAGAAGGAGGATGCAGAAAAGAGAGCGCTTGCAGATCTCTATGTACATGATTTCGGAGAATTTCTGGACCTGGAGGCCGCAATTTAAATGCAGATCCTGACCGTGCCTGAGTCGGAAGCCGGCAGACGTCTCGATAAATATCTGCTGAAGATATTTGACGCTGCGCCCAAAAGCTTCCTGTACAAGGCATTCCGAAAAAAGAATATCAGGCTCGACGGGAAACGGGCGGAAGGAAACGAGATCCTGAAAGGGGGAGAAGAGATCCGCCTTTTCTTTTCCGATGAGACGATTCAGAGCCTGAAACAGCCGAAAACTGTTCGAAGTGGGAATGATGGCACGGGTAAACGGGAAATTGCACGCAAAAGTGGTTCTGTAGATAAATTCTGCAGCATTATTTATGAAGATACGGAGCTGATGATCGTCAATAAGCATTCCGGCGTCAAGAGCCAGAAAGCGGAACCGGGCGATTATACGTTAAATGAAGCATTGCGCGATTATTGCGGCGGGAGAGAAGGGAGCAGCGCATTTGTTCCTTCTGTCTGCAACCGCCTTGACCGCAATACATCCGGGATCGTGCTCTTTGCGAAGACCTACGGCGCTTCCAGGGAGCTGTCCAGGATACTTAAGGAAAGGACGGTGGACAAATACTATCTTGCAGTGGTGCAGGGCACGGTGGAACGGGCAGAACATATCCGCGCCTGGCTGAAAAAGGATGAAAGCACCAACATGGTCAGGATCTTCCGGGAACCCGAACAGGGGGCTTCTCCGATCGAGACCTTCTACAGCACACTAAAGCCCGCGGAATGTGTCAGACTTGGCTTTCACAGCCCTTACGGCAATCTCTGCGGCAGGGACTATACACTGCTTCAAATCAAATTGATCACAGGAAAAACACATCAGATCAGAGCACATCTTGCCCATGCGGGGCATCCGCTTTTCGGCGACCTGAAATACGGCAGCTGCGGACTCAGCATGGCCTTAAAATCCGAATACGGCATCGATTCCCAACTGCTTCACGCCTGGAAACTCGTCATGCCGGAATCTCTTGCTCAGCCCGTCGGACATCTTGCCGGCCGGACTTTCTTTGCTGAGCTTCCTGAAAAATTTAAAGTACTAGAGTAAACTTCATGCGATAAATCGCACAACAGGTATATGAGCTGCGCGCTGTTCCGCACTATGTGCTCCCACAGCGCTCACAAGTATTCGGAAATCGCTTCGCTCACACTTCGTGTTTCGCGCAGCTTTTTTCCTCATACTTGTTGCCTCATCAAGTGTCCGATTTACCATGCGTACTTCGTACGCCCGTAAATCGTCCACTTTCTGAGAGCTCATATAGTAAGAATAAGGAGGAAATAGTGTTTGCGAAAATCAATACAGCAGGCTTATTTGGCGTGGAAGGATATCCGGTCGTGATCGAAGCCGATGTACGGAACGGCCTGCCGGGCATGACGCTGACGGGACTGCTTTCGACCGAAACAAGAGAAGCGCAGGCCAGAGTCATGAACGCCCTCGGCAACAGCGGGCTGCATCCGGAGCCGAAGAAGATCACGGTCAATTTTTCGCCTGCCGGGATGCGCAAGGAAGGGACGGCCTATGACCTTCCGATTGCGGTCGCCGTTTTGTGCGCCTACGGGATGCTGAAGGAGCAGAACTGCGCCGGTACGGCCTTTTTTGGCGAGCTGGGGCTGGACGGCAGCCTGAAGGGCGTACGCGGAGCGCTTCCGCTTGCATTTGCACTGAAGGAGGCCGGCTTTACACGCGTCGTCACAGCGGCTGAAAATGCTGCCGAGGCCGCGCTTGTGGAGGATATGCAGGTTTTTGGCTGCAGGGATATCCGGGAAGTGATGGAGCTGTTAAGGCGTGCAGGGAACGGATGGGTTCCCGCCCCTGTACCGGAGGCGGAGCTGCCGTCCGGACCATCCGAAGGCAGCAGCAGACCGGACTTCAGCGATGTGCGGGGGCAGAAATATTTAAAGCGCGCTGCCGAGATCGCAGCAAGCGGGATGCACAATCTGCTGATGAGCGGCCCCGCAGGCACGGGAAAGACCATGATCGCAAAACGCCTGCCCTCGATCCTTCCGGAAATGACCAGGGAGGAAAACCTTGAGATTTCAAAGATCTACAGCATCTGCGGCCTGCTTCCGAAGGGGCATCCGCTGCTTGATGCCAGACCTTTCCGAAGTCCCCACCACAGCATCACGGAGCCTGCATTTGCAGGGGGAGGAGTCACGGTGCTGCCGGGAGAAATGTCTCTGGCATCCGGCGGGATCCTGTTCTTAGATGAGCTCCCGCTCTTTAAGAGGGCGGTCCTCGAACAGCTCAGACAGCCGCTCGAAGACCATAAGATCACGATCACGAGAATGTATGGAAGCTGTGTTTACCCGGCGGATTTTCTGCTAGTCGCTGCCTGTAATAATTGTAGGTGTGGATTCTATCCCGACCTGAAAAAATGCCGCTGCACAAGGGGTCAGATCCAGGCGTACATCGGGAGAATTTCGAAGCCGCTGATGGAAAGGATCGATCTCTGCGCCGAGGCGAACCCGCTGAGAGTGGATGAAATTGTCGGAAAACGGAAAGCTGATGAGGAGGAAGCCTCCGCAGTGATCCGGAAAAGGGTCGAGGCCGTGCATGCGCTGCAGAAGGAGCGCTACAAAGGGGAGACGTTTCGTTTTAACAGCCGTCTGGGGATCCGTGAGATCGAGAAGTACTGCGTACTCGGCCGGAGTGAGACGGCATATCTGAAGGATGCCTTTACGCGCAAGGGACTGTCCGGGAGGACCTACCACAAGATCCTGAAGGTGGCCAGGACGATTGCCGATATGGAGGGCTCGGAAAGGATCAGGGAGGAACATCTGGCGGAAGCGGTGGAATTTCGGAGTATCGATGACAGACTGTTTGGAGGTGGCATTTACAATGAGTGATCAGGAACTGCTGCGGGAAATGCAGGATGAACGGGAGCGGAGAGCCCTGTTTTTATTGAACCATATGACCGGGATGCTGAGCGACAAGCTGCTGAAGATCTATGAATACTTCGGATCCTTTGAAGAGGCCTACAGTCGCGATGCGGACGTGTATTTTGACGCCGGGCTTTTTCAGAAGGCGCAGCTGAGGGAAAATTACAGGAAGATCAGGGAAAATGAAGGCAGGCTGCTTAAAGAGTATGAACAGCTGAAAAGCAGCGGGATCCGGATGATCATGCTGACAGATGAGGATTATCCGGAGCGCCTCAGACAGATCGCCGACCGTCCGCCGCTCATATATGTGGGCGGGAAGCTGCCGGATGAGAACAGGCCCACCGCGGGCATCATCGGGTCCAGAAAATGCAGTGAATACGGGAAAAGCGTTGCGGAGTTCTTTGCGGGAGAGCTTGCAGCGCGGGGGATCCAGATCGTCAGCGGTCTGGCGTACGGCATCGATGCCGCTGCGGCAGCAGGTTCCCTGAATGCAGCCTCCGAAAGCTACGGTGTGCTGGGCTGTGGGATCAATATCTGCTATCCGAGGGAAAACTGGCCTCTTTATCACCGGATGAAGCTCGGGGAGGGCGGCGTGATCTCGGAATTTCCGCCGGACGACGATGCCTTCGGCTTCCATTTTATTCTGAGAAACCGCCTGATCGCCGGGCTTTCGGATGTCCTGATGGTGATCGAGGCGGGCGAGAAAAGCGGTACGGCGACAACCGTCGGATACGCCCTGGACCAGGGCAAGGAGGTATACGCGCTGCCGGGAAGGATCACGGATCCGCTGGGATTCGGCTGCAACCGGATGCTGAAGGAAGGTGCAAATGTGCTGACCTCCCCTTCGGACATTCTGGAATATTTCGGGATGGAAGAGGGCAGTGTGCTGAAAATGGGAGAAAAGGATCTCGGAAAGCTGAATTTGCACGAAAGAAAACTCTACGGTGCGCTTTCTCAGAAATCGCAGCACGTAGAGTCGCTGGCGGTAAAATGCGGTTTCCCGCTGGGGGAGACCCTCAGCCTGCTTGCCGGGCTGGAGGCAAAAGGGTACGCCGTTTCCCCGAGGGGCGCTTATTATCGCAGATGCATTTAAAATATGAGCAGATGTATTTACATCTCCCAGAGCTCGGCAAGCCTGCGGACCAGCATCTCAGTTTTATCCCATCCGATGCAGGGATCCGTAATAGACTTTCCGTAGCAGTGCTCAGTATCCTTCTGGCAGCCGTCCTCCAGATAACTTTCGATCATCAGGCCCTTGACCAGATGCTTGATGCCCTCGGAATCGGTCCTGCTGTGGATAACATCCTTGGCAATGCGGCCCTGTTCCAGATACTGCTTGCCGGAATTTGCGTGGTTGCAGTCAATGATTACGGACGGGTTCTTCAGGCCGCGTTCCTTATAGAGCTTCAGCACGAGCTCCAGATCCTCGTAATGGTAGTTCGGATAAGTGCGGCCAAAGCTGTTTTCATATCCGCGGAGGATCGTATGCGCGAGAGGATTGCCCTTGGTCGAGACCTCCCAGTTTCTGTAAATGAAATTCTGCTCAGACTGTGCCGCGGTGACCGAATTCATCATAACCGCAAGATTACCGCTGGTCGGATTCTTCATGCCGACAGGGATGTCAATGCCGCTGGCGATCAGACGGTGTTCCTGGTCCTCGACCGATCTGGCTCCGATCGCTACATATGAGAGTACGTCGGAAATAAAACGGTAGGTTTCGGGATAGAGGATCTCGTCGGCACAGGTAAAGCCCGTTTCGCGGATGATCCGGATATTCATTTCCCGGACCGTGATAATACCCTTAAGCAAATCGGGCGCCTTGTCCGGGTCCGGCTGGTGCAGGATGCCTTTATAGCCTTTGCCTGTCGTACGGGGCTTATTGGTATAAAGCCTAGGGACAATAAAGATCCTGTCGATGACTTCCTCCTGCAGCTTCGCAAGCCTGTGCATATAGTCAAGGACGGCATCCTCGCGGTCCGCGGAGCAGGGACCGATAATGAGCAGCATGCGCCTGTCGCTGCCTTCTATGATTTTTCTGACGATTTCGTCACGTCTCAGCTTGATCTGTTCGAGATCGGAGGTCATGGGAAACATTTCCTTGAGTTCCTTCGGAATGATCAGCTTTCTGTGGAATGTAATATTTATTTCCGGAATCATAATTTAAACTCCTTATATCAGTATTTAATTCTCAATATCCTCAAATGTCTTTAACACATTAAATCATAAAACTTATGAAATGTAAACAATAATCAACGGGATTTTTCGTGAGACTTTTTCTTCTGAAGACAGGGTCATCAGTGTCCGGCGGATAGTTTCAGGAGGTCCGCCAAAAACTCCTCCGGAAATAAAAGGATTTGACAAGCACAGGAATTTATAGTATTTCAATTAATCGAAGCTTCAAAGGAAGGTATTTTTTCATGGCAAAGTATCTGATTATCGTCGAGTCGCCGGCAAAAATGAAAACGATCAAGCGCTTCCTGGGATCCGGTTATACCGTGGATGCCTCGATGGGACACGTGCGCGATCTGCCGAAATCCACAATGGGGATCGACATCGAACATGATTTTGAACCGAAATATATTACGATCAGGGGCAAGGGAGATCTGATCGCGGCACTTAAGAAAGAAGCCGCAAAAGCAGACAAGATATTCCTCGCAACCGACCCGGACCGTGAGGGAGAAGCGATCAGCTGGCATCTGATGAGCGCCCTCGGACTGGAAAAAAGCGGCAAAAAGGTGTACAGGATCACATTTAACGAAATCACCAAAGACGCCGTGACGCGCGCCCTCAAGAATCCGCGCGATATCGATATGAACCTCGTAGATGCCCAGCAGGGCCGCAGGATCATTGACCGTATCGTGGGTTATTCGATCAGCCCGATCCTCTGGGAAAAAATCAAGCGCGGCCTGTCAGCGGGACGCGTCCAGTCAGTCGCGCTGCGCATGGTCTGCGACAGGGATGCGGAGATCGCAGCCTTCATTCCGAAGGAATACCATACGGTAGAGGCTGTGCTGAAGAATAAGTCCAAATCCGTCAAAGCCCTGTATTACGGGGAGAACGGCCGGAAGAAACAGCTTTCCACGGCGGAAGAGGCTGCGCAGATCGTAAATGACGTGCGGGGACAGGAGGTCCTGGTGACGGAGGTGAAGGAATCCGAGCGTATCAAATATGCGCCGTGGCCGTTTACGACCTCCACGATGCAGCAGGAGGCCTCCAGGACGCTGAACATGTCCGCGCAGCAGACCATGCGTGTGGCGCAGAAGCTTTATGAGGACGGAAATATCACCTACCTGCGTACCGACTCCGTCCGTATCAGCGATGAAGCCGCAGCTGCAGCAAGCACCTATATCGCGGAAAATTACAGCAAGGACTATGTGTCCCACAGACCTGCTGCGGGAAAGAACAGCAGCAACAGCCAGGACGCGCACGAGGCGATCCGTCCGGCACATGTGGAAAACACGCCGGCATCCCTGAAGGACCAACTGTCCAGAGATGAATTCCGTCTCTATCAGATGATCTGGAAACGTTTCGTGGCGAGCCGCATGAACTCCGCGGTATATATCCAGACCTCCGTAAAGCTGGAGAAGGACAGCCACACCTTTACGGCTTCCGGCTCCAAGCTGAAATTCGACGGATATCTGAGTGCTTATAAAAATGATGCCGAGGACGAGGATCTCAAGCAGGATCCGGGCTTCCTGACCGAAGGCAGCAGGGTCGTATTTGATTCGGTTGAGGACATTCAGCATTTCACTGAGCCGCCGGCTCATTATACCGAGGCTTCGCTTGTCAAGGCCATGGAGGACGACGGCATCGGCAGACCGTCAACATACGCGCCGACGATCGGAACGCTGCTTGCGAGACATTATGTGACAAAGGAAAAGAAAAATCTTTATGCCACGGAGCTTGGAAGCGCGGTGAACGATCTCATGAAGGGCTCCTTCCCGAACATCGTGGATACGGCATTTACAGCCAATATGGAAGCTGAGCTGGACCATGTCGCGGAAGGAACGGCCGACTGGAAAAAAGTCGTGGGCGATTTCTACCCGGGGCTTGAGTCCGAGGTGCAGAACGCGAGACAGAATCTGAGCCGCATCAAGGTTGCCGATGAGGTCACCGATGAAAAATGCGAAAAATGCGGCAGGAACATGGTCATTAAGTACGGACCCCATGGAAAATTCCTTGCATGTCCCGGATTCCCCGAATGCCGCAATACCAGGCCGCTTCTGGAGAAGGCCGGCGTGAAATGCCCGAACTGCGGAGCGGAGATCATTAAGCGCAGGACCAAAAAGGGCAGGCTCTTCTATGCCTGCGAGAACAAGGACTGTGATTTTATCAGCTGGCAGAAGCCGGGCAGCAAGCCTGAAAAAACCGCGAAAAAAAATAAAAAGCAGGAAGAATAAGTACTTGATATTTTTCTGCGGGGATGTTACACTAAGTAAGCTTAATAGCAATTGTTTAGTAAGGAGTGGACGTGAGTCCACTCCTTACGCGTTATCAGGATCAGAAGAAGAAAGGCGGAACAGGAGAATTTATGGCAGGTGAGAGATATGTTGAACGGATCAACGGTTTTATAACGCCGTACCTTAAGAAAAACGGCTATTCCCTGATCCGCACCGAATTTGTCTCTGAAGATCATAACTGGTATCTGAGACTGTATATCGATCTGACAGAGGCGGAAATGGAAAAACGCAGGCAGGAGACATTGGCAGAGGCTGCATCTGAGGCTGACATTTCAGAAGAGCAGGAAATGCAGGCGGCGCCGGGAGCTGAGCAGGAAGCTCAGCAGGCGGAAAGCCCCGAAGCTGCGGAGACGGAAGAAGGCGCCGAAGACGCTGAAACTCCGGAGGAGCCCGGCGTCTCGATCAACGACTGCGTGAAGGTATCAAGATATTTGAGCAAATGGCTCGACAAGGAAGATTTTATTAAGGAAACATATACGATGGAGGTCTGCTCGAAGGGATTTCTGGAAGAGACGCAGACTGCCGGAGAAGAAGGAGAAAGCGAATGAACACCGAATTAAAAGAAGCACTGGAAATGCTGGGAAAAGAACGCAATATCCCACAGGAGGCGCTCCTGGAGGCAATCGAGAGCTCACTGCTGACTGCCTGCAAGAATCATTTCGGAAAAGCGGACAACTGCAGGGTCATGATCGATAAGAAGACCTATGAGTACAGCATTATTCAGACGAAGAATGTTGTGGAGGATGTCCTGGATCCCGTTGAGGAGATCAGCCTTCCGGATGCGCGCATGATCGACAAAAATGCCGAGCTCGGAGGAACCGTCGATATCAGGATCGATTCCCAGAATTTCGGACGTATCGCGACACAGAACGCGAAGGGCGTAATTGTCCAGAAGATCCGCGAGGAGGAGCGCAATTCCCTCTACCGTGACTTCTACGAGCATGAGCACGGCATCATGACCGGTGTTGTACGCAGATATCTCGGCAAAAACATTTCCATCAACCTCGGAAAGGCTGACGCGATCCTGTCCGAGAACGAGCAGATCAAAACGGAAACGCTCAAGCCGAACCAGCGCATCAAGGTCTATGTGCTGGATGTCAAGAACAATCCGAGAGGACCGCACATTTCCGTATCCCGTACACATCCGGATCTTGTCAGATGCCTGTTTACCGAGGAGGTATCCGAGATCAGGGAGGGCGTCGTCGAGATCATGGCCATTGCCAGGGAGGCCGGCTCCAGAACAAAGATGGCAGTGCTTTCCCACGATGAAAATGTGGATCCGGTCGGCGCATGCGTCGGCGTCAACGGCACCAGAGTCAACTCCATTGTAGACGAACTCAGCGGTGAGAAGATCGATATCATCAACTGGGACGAGAACCCGGCATACCTGATCGAGAACGCCCTGAGCCCGTCCAAGGTCGTCGCCGTAGTGGCGGATGAGGACGCAAAGCAGGCAATTGTCATCGTTCCGGATTTCCAGCTTTCTCTTGCAATCGGCAAGGAAGGACAGAACGCGAGACTTGCCGCAAAGCTTACAGGCTACAAGATCGATATCAAGTCAGAATCCCAGGCGGAGGAGACCGGACTGCTCGAGGAGCTTGGCATGGCTGCATATGACGAAGACGGCAGCGCAGTCTACGAGCAGGGCGAGTACGAGGGATCCGCTTTTGAGGACGGAGAACCGGACGAAGAGTACGCGGACGAAGCGTATACGGACGAGGAGCCTGCTGAAGAAGCAGCAGAAGCGTCCGTGAATGAGGAAGCTGCCGAAGAAGAGTCCGGCGCGGAAGAATAAAAGGAGTCTGCATTGGCGGAGCAAAAAGAAAACAACAGGTTCCGCGGTATGATGGGGCTGGCTGCAAAAGCCGGCAGGATCCGGTCGGGAGAGTTTTCCTCGGAGCAGTCCATCAAAGCCGGCAGGGCAAAGCTCTGCATTCTGGCCTCGGACGCATCGGAAGGGACCGGGAAGCATTTTAAGGATATGTGTCAGTACAGAAATGTTCCCATCCGTATCGCAGATGCCGATAAAGTATCGCTTGGACAGATGATTGGACGCGGACCCAGATCTTCGCTGGTGATCGAAGACGCGGGCTTCGCAGGGGTGATAGTCGGACTGATTGATGGAGGTAATGCGAGTGGCAAGTGATAATAACGAAAAGGATATAAAGAAAACAGGTGCGGATAGTAAGGGCGGAGCGGCTCCGGCACCCAAAAAGAAGCTGAATGTCGTATTCCGCAAACAGAATTCATCCAGCATCAAGGAGCTTCCGAAGGGCCTGATGAATGCTGCAGGCGAAGGCGCCAGAAAGAGACGCAATCCCGCGGAAAAGGCGCAGCAGCCTGTTGAAAAGCCGGCGGTAAAGCGCCCGAGACCGCTTCCGGAGGGAACAAAGCCGGTAAAGCCGGTCCTGAAGGAGCTTGAAGAGAGAACTGCAGCTGCGGCGGCGCAGGTCAGAGAGACTGCGGCTGCGGCTGAAGAAGCGGCAAAGAAGACCGTGAAGGCAGCAGCGGAAACAGCTGAAAAGGCCGTGAAGGCAGCAGCTGCAAAGGCTGAAAGCGTCAAGGCAGAAGTGGCAAATGCCGAGGCGGCGGCAGTTAAGTCTGAGGCGGCAAATGCTGAGGCGCTGTCCGCAAAGGCGGCAGCACCCAAGGCGGAAGCAGCAGCGGCGGAGACTGTGAAAACAGCTCCGGCTGCGGAAGAGACAAAGAAGACAGAGAAGGCAGCAAAGCCTGAGAAGACTGCAGAGAAAGCTGCAGCCGGCGCAGGAGAAGCTGCTGCGGCAGAAACCAAGGTGGCAGCGGCAAAGGCAGAGGGAGCTCCTCGGGAGCAGAAGGCTCCGGCGGAGCCGAAGAAGCAGGCGGAAAAGCCGCAGACCCTTGCGGATGCCGGCGCTGATATTGTGCCGAAGGTCAGGATCGTAAAATCATACGCCAATTATAACGCGGCCGAGATCATCGCAGAGGCTTCCAGACAGGCCAGAAAAGAAAATGCCGCAAAGGCCGGTGAAGAGCGCCGTCCGCGCGGAGATGGAAGACGTGACTCCGGCCGCACGGGAAGACCGCAGGGCCAGGGCCAGAGTGCGGGCCAGGGACAGCCGAGAGGCGAGCGCAAGCCGGGTGAAGGCGGCGGACGTACCTTTATCGTACGCGGAAATGCTGCAGCCGGCGGCGGACGCGGAGGCAGACCGGGAGAAGGCGCCCAGGGCAGACGTCCGGGAGCCGGAATGGCGGCGCCTGCATTTGACCCGAACTCCAGAAATGCGGGCAGAGGCGGAAGAAACGCTGCAGGACGCAACGACAGAAAAGACAAGAAAGATAAGTTTGTAGATATGCCGGCAGCTAAGACGCAGAAGACCGGCAAGGGTGCATTTATCAAGCCGGAGCCGAAGAAGGAGCGCCCGGAGGACGAGGTGAAATCCATTGTCCTGCCGGAGAGCCTGACCATCAAGGAGCTTTCCGACAAGCTGAAAATGCAGCCGAGCGTGATCGTCAAGAAGCTCTTCCTTGAGGGCAAGATGGTGACGCCGAACACCGAGCTTTCCTACGAAGAGGCCGAGGAGATCGCCATCGAGTACGATATCCTCTGCGAGAAGGAAGTGCAGGAGGATGTGATTGCGGAGCTTCTGAAGGAGGACGAGGAGGACGAGGCGGATCTTGTCACCAGGAACCCGGTCGTCTGCGTCATGGGCCACGTTGACCACGGCAAGACCTCCCTGCTCGATGCAATCAGAAATACCAATGTCACAAGCCGTGAGGCAGGCGGCATTACCCAGCACATCGGTGCATCTGTGGTCAAGGCCGGCGACAGGAACATCACCTTCCTCGATACCCCGGGCCACGAGGCATTTACAGCAATGCGCTTAAGAGGCGCGCAGTCCACGGATATCGCCGTACTGGTCGTTGCTGCGGACGACGGCGTCAAGCCGCAGACCATTGAGGCGATCAACCATGCCAAGGCTGCAGGCGTCGAGGTCGTCGTTGCCATCATCAAGATCGATAAGGTAGGCGCCAATATCGAGCAGGTCAAGGGCGAACTGACCGAATATGACCTGATCGCAGAGGATTACGGCGGATCGACCCCGATGGTGCCGGTATCCGCAAAGACCGGCGAGGGCATTCCGGAGCTGCTGGATATGATTCTGCTGGTGGCGGATGTGCTGGAGCTCAAGGCAAATCCGAACAGAAACGCAAGAGGTCTTGTGATCGAGGCGCAGCTTGACAAGGGCCGCGGTCCGGTCGCAACCGTGCTCGTCCAGAAGGGTACCCTCAAGGTCGGCGACAATGTGGCGGCCGGCGCATGCTACGGCAAGGTGCGTGCAATGCTCGATGATAAGGGCAGCCGCATCAAAAAGGCAGGCCCGTCCTATCCGGCGGAGATCCTGGGACTGAACGATGTCCCGAACGCGGGCGAGGTCTTTATGGTCTGCAGCGACGAGAAGGAAGCGAGATCCATCGCGGAGACCTTCATTGCGGAGCAGAAGAAGCATATGCTTGAGGAGACCAAGCAGAAGATGAACCTCGACGATCTGTTTGACGAGATCAAAGCGGGCAATGTCAAAGAACTCCCGATCATCGTCAAGGCCGACGTGCAGGGCTCCGTGGAGGCTGTCAAGCAGAGTCTCGGCAAGCTTTCCAACGAAGAGGTCGCAGTCAAGGTCATCCACGCGGCGGTCGGCAATATCAACGAATCCGACGTTACGCTTGCATCCACGGCCAACGCCATCATCATCGGCTTCAACGTCAAGCCGGATGCGACGGCAAAGGCCACCGCGGAGCATGAAAAAGTCGATATGAGACTTTACAGAGTCATTTATCAGGCAATCGAGGATCTGCAGGCAGCGCTTACCGGAATGCTGGCGCCCGTTTACGAGGAGCAGTACACCGGACGTGCAATCGTGCGCCAGATCTTCAAGGCTTCGGACGTTGGCAGGATCGCCGGCTCCTATGTCACGGACGGCGTGGTGGAGCGCAACTCCAAGGCGCGCGTATTCCGCGGCGACAAGAAGATCTTCGACGGAGACATTGCTTCGCTCAAGAGATTCAAGGACGAGGTCAAGGAAGTCAAGCTCGGCTTCGAGTGCGGTATCGTACTGGAAGACTTTGATGATTTCGAGGTTGACGACACGCTTGAGATCTACAAGATGGTTCAGGTAAAAAGAGGATCTGACGAATCATGAAAAAAGGAAGTATCAAGAATAACAGGATCAACGGAGAGGTCTTAAGGGAACTTTCATCCATTATCAGGGATGAGGTCAAGGATCCGAGGATCGATCCGCTGATCACTGTGACCAGGGCGGAGGTAACGCCGGATCTGCAGTACTGCAAATGCTACGTTTCCTCCCTGGGTTCCGATGAGATGCTCTCAGAAAGCATCGAAGGACTGAAAAACGCCGGCGGATTTATCCGCCGGGAGCTTGCGCACCGCGTCAATCTGCGGAAGACGCCGGAGCTTCAGTTCCTTCCGGACCGGAGCATGGAATACGCGATCGAAATGTCTATGAAGATCGAGGCGCTTGCCAAGGCAGGCGGCATGCCGAAGGAAGAGACTGCGGAAGAAATTGAAGGCGAAGCTGAGGCAGATGCTGCGGAGCAGCAGGAAGAAAGCTGACAGAAGCATCAGGCCGCATGATCGGCATGTTGTCTGAGCGCCCGGAGGCACGGTTTTTTAGAATTTTCAATCAGAAAAGCCGCGCAAAGCGCAGTCAGGCTGATCATGCGGCTGGGAAACAACAGCCCGAAAAAGTAACTGAAGGCAGAGGACCGGAACATGAGCATGGAGCTCTTAACAAAAGAAATATTTGAAGACAGCATCAGGAAAGCGGGGAGCATCTGCGTGCTCGGGCATGTGAGCCCGGACGGCGACTGCTTCGGTTCCGTGCTGGCCGTATATCACTACATCAAAAGGCTCAGGGAAGGAGAGGAATTCCGGCTGCAGGTCTACCTGGAGGAAGAGAATCCCAAATTCTCCTTCATGGACGGCAGCGATCTGATCAGCACGGATTCCAATGACGGCAGAGAATATGAGCTGGCCGTGGTCTGCGACTGCGCGGATACCAAAAGGTTGGGCCGCTTCGAGAAGTACTTCCGCAGCGCCCGCCGGTCCCTTCTGATCGATCATCATTATACAAATGAAGGCTTCGGCGACTTCGGTGTGATCCGCGGAACCGCTTCCTCCGCCTGCGAGGTCCTGTTCGATCTCATGGATGAGCGCTATTTTGACAGGGAAACGGCCGAATGCATTTACACAGGGATCATCCACGATACCGGAGTGTTCCGCTACAGCAGCACCTCTGCACACACGCTGGAAATTGCAGGAAAATGCATCGAAAAGGGGATCGCCTTCGGCAGCATCATCGAGGAATCCTTCTTTTCCATGAGCTTTGAGCAGAAGCGGGTGCTCGGCTATATCCTGTCCGGGATCAGGCAGAGAGCCGGCGGAAAGATCGCCTACAATTACCTGAGCATGGAGGAACGGAAAAAGCTGGGCGCCGAGGATATGGATATGGACGGCATGATCGATCATATCCGGACGACTACCGGCGCATTGGCGGCTGCGTACATGTATGAAACAAAGGACGGACGCGCCAAGGTCAGTCTCAGGTCAAATTCGGATCTGGTGGATGTGAGCCGGATCTGCTCTGCCAACGGGGGCGGCGGGCACAAGAAGGCCGCCGGCTGCTTTATGTCCCTGGATTTTGAAAAAAATATGGACGAGATCGAAGCGGATCTCATGGAACAGATCGATCATGCAGCAGCATTATAAAGAAACGGATTTCGTAGAACGGATCAATCATGCAGCAGCATTATAAATATAATGGTTTATTAAATATATACAAAGAGGCGGGCTGGACCTCCATGGACGTCTGCGCGCGTCTGAGGTCCGTGCTTCATGTCAAAAAGATCGGGCATGCGGGAACCCTGGACCCGATGGCGGAAGGCGTGCTCCCGGTGGCGCTCGGACGTGCGACCAAAAGCATTGACAGCGTCGGGGAAGGGATCAAGGAATACCGCGCGGGCATGCTGCTCGGAAAAGAAACGGACACCGAGGATGTGACCGGAACCGTGACCCGGACCCATGAAGGGCCGTGGCCTTCGGAGGAGGCCGTGAGAGAGGCCGTGATGTCTTTTGTCGGCGGCTATGACCAGCTTTCTCCGATGTACAGTGCCAGAAAGGTCAACGGGAAGAAGCTTTACGAGTATGCCAGGGCAGGCATTGAGGTAGAGCGGAAGACGCGGAGCGTCAGCATTTACAGCATTGAGATCGAGGAAATGGATCTGCCGCATGTCCGCTTTAGGGTGCAGTGCTCGCAGGGGACCTATATCCGCTCCCTGTGCAGGGATATCGGGGAGAAGCTCGGCTGCGGCGCTTGCATGGAAAGTCTTGTGAGAACACAGGTCGGGAGCTTCCGCATCGAGGATGCGGTCCGTATTTCGGATGTACAGGAGGCAGAGGCCCGGCAGCGTGTGGATGCCTTACTTCGGGTAAGCGCCCCGACGGCTATTTCGATCGGCAAGTTCGACGGCACTCATATCGGGCACCAGGCGCTCTTTAAGGAGCTGCGCAGGACTGCGGAAAAGCACCATCTGCGTACGCTTGTGCTGATCCTGAAGTTCGGCAGGGCGGGCGTGCTTTCCGACGAGGACCGGAAGCAGAAGCTTTACGATCTCGGCATCGATTACTGCATCGAGCTGGAATTTACGGAAGAAATGAAGAATATGTCCGCACTTGATTTTCTGGAGAAGATCCTGATCGGGAGATTCCATATGAAGGCGATCGTGGCGGGCAAGGATGTCAGCTTCGGCAGGGGCAAGGCCGGAAATGCTGAGTTTCTTTATGAGCATGCCGAAAAGTACGGCTACACGGTGGACCTGATCGATAAGGTGACCACGGGCGACGCGGAGCTTAAGTCGATGCACGGGGCGGATCTGGACAGCCGTGAGATCAGCTCGACCATGCTGCGGGAATGTCTTAAAAATGGCGAGATGGAGCGGGCCGCAGAGCTGCTCGGAGCGCCGTTTTCCCTGGCAGGCACGGTCGTGCGCGGAAAGGGCTATGCCACCAGCAGAATGCAGTACCCGACTATGAATATTGAAGTCCCGGATGACCTGACGCTGCCGCCGTTCGGCGTATATGCGGTCAGGGCCGAGATCCGCGGCAGCCGTATCAGTACGGATGTGTTTGCGGTGAACGGAATCGCGAATCTCGGGGAACGTCCGACTGTCAACGGCAGTATTGAGGGCGGCAGCCGGCTGCGCCTGGAGGTGCACGCCTTCGGCGAGATCGGAGACTGCTACGGGCGCGAGGTGCGCGTGGCTTTCCTGAAGTTTATCCGGCCCGAGCGGAAGTTCGAGGATCTGGATGCGCTGATGCGCGAGATCCGGGAGCATGACCTGCCGGAGGCGGAAGCGTATTTCCGGGACAATGGATAATTCTGGGGCAATGGTTGATTCCGGGGCGATGTATAGTTCCGGGGCAATGCTTAATACCGGGGCAATGCTTAATTCCGGGGCAATGTATAGTTCCGGGGCAATGGATGATTGCGGGACAATGCTTAATTTAGGGGCAATGATTATAGGTTTTGTCCTTGATTTTGTTTTGTTCTACAAATTCCAGGGTTTTACTGAAATCCGGTTTTTTGAAAATACAAGGATTAATAGTTTTATGATGCTCATCAAGGTATTTTTGCCGGTGCAGCAGGCATGAAATACCTTGATTTTCTTCATCAACCGTCATCTCCGGGATTTCCGGGCAGGAAGTAAGTGAAATCTGCCTTGAAAAGACTCTCTACGATATATT
>JAFUAE010000041.1 GCA_017460845.1 Lachnospiraceae bacterium | reverse complement strand
GTCGTCTACTTAAGCCAGCGGAACAGCGCCACGGATTTTCCTGTGCTTGCCTGTGCGGTTTCGGAAAATGCTGACGGCCTTGTGAAGGCTGTGATCGGCGCGACGCCTTACCTTGCGCAGGAGGTGCCGGACGAGACCGGGATCCTTGGCGGAAGGTTAAGTGTTATGTCTTCAGGTGATCATGCATCCTGTGAAGATATTGAGGCATCCGGAAACGACAGAGCTTCCCGGAGCGATGGAACTTCCCGGAGCGATGGAACTTTCCGAAGCGATAGAACTTCCCGGAGCGATGCAGCAACGGGGGCGGCGCCGGAGGAAGCGGCTGCTGCATTTGCAGCTTATGTCTCCGAAAGGATACGCTTTGATACCAATATGCGCGCGACAGCGGAGTACCGGAAGCATATCTGCAGGGTGCTCGTGCGGCGCGCTCTCCTGAAGCTTTGCGGGGAGGTGTAAATATGTTTATCAGTCTCACCCTGAACGGAAAAATGATAGCTGATCTTGCGGATGCGGATATGACGCTTTATGCCTTTCTGAGAAAGCATCACTGTTACTCCGTAAAATGCGGATGTGAGACCTCAAACTGCGGTCTCTGTACGGTGCTGCTTAACGATAAGCCCGTGCTTTCCTGCAGTGTGCCGCTGGGACGTGTTTCCGGCTGCAGGGTGGATACCCTGGAAGGCCTGGAGGAGGAAGCGGGAGAATTTATCGGGTTCCTGGCGGAGCAGGGCGCAGATCAGTGCGGCTTCTGCAATCCGGGTTATGTCATGAATATTATTGCGATGCTGCGCGAGATCCCTGATCCTTCGGACGAGGAGATCCGCCAGTATCTTTCCGGCAATTTGTGCCGTTGTACGGGATATGAGAGCCAGACGCGGGCACTCCGCAATTTCCTGAATGCAAGGAAGGGGAAGACGGAGGGCCTGGATCTGGATGCAAAGGTCTACGGCGAAGAGCTTGGAAAACGTTTTTCGGTGCTGAGCGAGGACGAGCTGCTAAGAAGTATTTCGGAAAGAGCGGGAAATGCTGCCGGATCGGCGGGTGCAGAAAACCCGACGGCCGGCGCAGGAACTCCGATGATGGGCGGTGGAACTCCGGCGAGTTCGGCGGATGGGTCAGGAACCACGGCGGGCCCGGCGGTATGCGCAGACAGTTCGGATAGCACTTCCGGGAAAGGAGCAGACGCATGAAGGAATTTGTCCGTGAACGGAAGGATTATAAGTCTGTCGGAAAAAGCATTCCGAAAAAGGATTCCACGCAGCTTCTGCTGGGAAAGCCTGTCTATACCGAAGATATCACGCCTGGAGACGCCCTGGTCGTAAAGCTTCTCAGGAGTCCTCATCCCCATGCAAATGTGCTGAAGGTCAACCGGGAGGTCGCGCTCAAGGTCCCCGGCATTGGGGGCATCTACACCTGGGAGGATGTGCCGCAGAAGCGTTTTTCGATCGCAGGTCAGACCTATCCCGAGCCGTCGCCCTATGACCGCCTAATCCTGGACAGAAGAGTGCGTTCCGTCGGAGATCCCGTCGCAATCGTGGCGGGTGAATCCGAAAAGGCTGTGGATAAGGCGCTTGGCCTGATCAGGGTCGAGTATGAGATTCTGGAGCCGGTGCTGGATTTTCGCAGGGCGCTGGACAATCCCGTCCTGGTGCATCCGGAGGATAACTGGATCCCGCATCAGGATGCGAGCGATGCCAAGCGCAATCTGATTTTCCATGAGGAAGATACCCACGGAGATGTGGAGAAGGTGTATGGGGACTGCGAGGTGCAGCTCGACCGGACCTACCGGATCAAGCCCGTGCAGCAGGGATATATGGAAACCGTCCGGGCTTACTGCGAGATCGACCGCTACGGCCGTCTGCACTGTATCAGCTCGACGCAGATCGTCTTTCATATACGGCGCATCCTGGCAAATGCCCTTGATATTCCGAAATCCATGGTCCGTGCGGAAAAGCCCAGGATCGGCGGCGGCTTCGGCGCAAAGCAGACTGCGGTCTGCGAAGTCTATCCGGCCTTTGTGACCTGGAAAACGAAGCAGCCCTCCAGAATCGTCTATACACGACAGGAGTGCATGACCATCGGCTCTCCGCGCCATGAAATGGAGGTGCGCGTCAAGGTCGGCGCGATGAAGGATGGATCGATCCGTTCGATCGATATGCACACCCTTTCCAACGGCGGCGCCTACGGAGAGCATTCGACGACGACCGTGGGACTCTCGGGACATAAGTCCATCCCGATGTATACCGGAGGCTGCGAGGCAACACGCTTTGTGGCGGATGTCGTCTATACCAATGTCCAGTCTGCGGGCGCTTACCGCGGCTACGGCGCAACTCAGGGGATCTTTGCCCTGGAAAGTGCGATTAACGAAATCGCGGAGCAGCTGCAGATCGATCCTGTTGCGCTGAGACTGAAAAATATTGTCCGTGAGGGCATGCTGATGCCCGCGTATTTTGGGGAAACTGCAAATGCCTGCGCCCTCGACCGCTGTCTGGTCCACTGCGCATCAAATTTCGGATGGAATGAGAAATATCCGGTGCGCGATATGGGCAACGGCAAGGTCCGCGCGGCGGGTGTGGCGATGAGCATGCAGGGCTCCTGCATTTCCAATGTGGACGTAGGCTCCTGCACACTGAAGCTTTCCGATGAGGGCACCTACAATATGCTGATCGGCGCCGCGGATATGGGTACGGGCTGCGATACGATCCTTGCCCAGATGGCGGCGGAGGTGCTCGACTGCGAACCGGACCGCATCGCGGTGTTCGGTGCGGATACGGACGCTTCACCCTATGATTCGGGATCCTATGCTTCTTCGACGACGTATATTACGGGTATGGCGGCCATGAAGGCGGCTGAAGAGCTTCGGGAAAAGATCTGCAAAATCGGCGCCGGCCTGCTTGGCTGCAGCGTGGATGAGGTGGATTTTGACGGAGAATATGTCTACAGGGATGCTTCCCTGGCAACTGCAGGGGCACCGGCGGCCGACGGTGTATGCGAAGATGCTTCTTTGGCAGGTGAATCGACGGGTAACAGTGACAACGGAGATGCTCCTTTGGCAGGTTCAGCTGCAGATTGCAGTGGATCTATGCAGCGTGTCAGCCTGGCGGAAATTGCCCTGAAATCACAGATCAATAACCGCATCAGTCCGGAAGCGACTGCGACCTGGTCTTCTCCGGTTTCACCGCCTCCGTATATGGCAGGCATGGTGGAAATCGAACTCGATAAGGAGACCGGCAGCGTAGAAATACTGGATTACCAAGGCGTCGTGGATTGCGGCATTCCGGTCAATCCGAATCTTGCACGCGTCCAGACCGAAGGCGGCATCGGGCAGGGCATCGGCATGGCGCTGTACGAAAATATTACCTACAATGAAAAAGGCGCCATCGGGGAAAACAGCTTTATGCAATACAATATGCCGACACGCCTGGATTATAAAAATATCAATATTGAATTTGAAACGAGTTATGAACCGACAGGTCCCTTCGGCGTCAAATCGATCGGTGAGATCGTGATCAATACGCCGGCGCCTGCAATCGCGCATGCGATTTACCGTGCGTCGGGCGTCTGGCTCAGGACTCCGCCCTTTACACCGGAAAAGATCGTGCTGAGCATGCAGCAGGGCAGTGAATGGGAAGCGCCGGATCTGCGCTGCTGGAGCTGAAGAAACAGGAATTTACCGATTCATAACCTGATGCAGAAACTCATCCAGATCCTCGCGGGTATCGATGTCGAAGAGCTCGAGAGGATCTGAGACCTTACATTCCCGTACAATTTCGGGATGACGGCGGATCACATCAGCGCCGCGCCCGCCGTCAGGAAGCTCCATCAGTTCCCCGACAAGATGTGCCGGGAAGATAACAGGCGCTGCGGGACGGGGCCCGTCGTGAAGACGGCAGATGCAAGAAGGATCTGCTGCAAATGTCCGGCAGAGGCGGCTTATGGTACTGCTTTTCAGCCCGGGCTGGTCACAGGGCATAAACATGACGCCGTAACTGTGATTTGAAATGCAGTTTTCCTGCAGGTATTTAAGTCCGAGCCGGATCGTCTGACTGCGCAGCGGAAATGTGTGAAGTACGGTGTCGATCCCGGCCATGTCCGCGAGTTCCTGCAATTTTGGATGTATGGTAAGGAGCAGACGGCAGCGGATCTCAGGCACCTTTGTCGCTGCGAAGGCATATTCGGCAAGCGGACGGCCGTCAACCGGAACCAGAAGCTTATTTTCGCCGAAACGTTTCCCACGGCCGGACGCCATTAAAATACAGTAAATATCGATCATTGATGAAGAAACTCCTTGATTACATATCAAAATGTATACATACCGGTGAATCGGCACGTTACGAAAACGCTGAATCTGCCGCTCACAGTTTTACAACAAAAACGTCAGGATCTGCCGCAGACAGCATTGAAGGCACGATATCCGGGACCGCCGCCGACAGTTTTCCCCACATCATTTCCGTGATCGGCGCGGGCGGGAAAACGACGCTCATACGAAGGCTTTCTAAAGAGTTTGTGCAAGACGGCCGGAAGGTCCTTGTATGTACGACGACCCATATGCTGGCCGAAAGTGACACACTTATTCTGGAAACCGGGGACGATTCTCAGGAGACCGGGAACAATTCTCAGGAGACAGGGAACAATCCTCAGGAGACCGGGGACAATTCTCAGGAAGCCGGGAAAGCTCCTTTGGACGCTGAGAGAGATCCTGCCGTTTTCATACAGAAGGCACTGCAAATGCTGAACACGCAGCATTTCTGCATGGCCGGTTCCCGCTGCAGGGCCGAGCCGCAGAAAATCGAAATGCTGCCGGCGGAAACATTTGCAGAACTGAAGGACGCTGCGGACGTCTGTCTCATAGAGGCCGACGGCGCGAAGCATTTCCCGTGCAAATGTCCTGCGGAGCATGAGCCGGCGATCATGGAGGGGACGGACCTCATCATTCTTGTGATGGGCCTTGCGGCGATCGGGCAGAAGGTGTCGGATGCCGTTTTCCGTTATCAGCTTCTCGAGCCTTACGGCATTACAGGAGAGCAGATCGTCGACGAATCACTGCTTCGCTTCCTGACGAAGGAAGTGTACGGGGCGAAGCTGAACCGGCTCTGGCCGCACATACCTATTGTAACATTAGATATGACTTTAGACAGTGATTTTCCTGCAAATCAGGGAGGAATGCGATGAATAAGAATTTACTGATCATCTGCCGCGGCGGCGGGGACCTCGCAACCGGTATTGCTCACCGCCTGCACTGCGCGGGCTACCGGGTGCTGATCCTTGAGACTCAGGAGCCGGCCGCCATCCGCAGACAGGTCTCGTTTTGCGAGGCGGTATACGAGGGCGAGGCCGTGGTGGAAAATGTCCGTGCGGTGCGCATTAACATTACGGATCTGTGGGCTGAAATGCAGGCGGTATTTGCAGATGGAGGCATTCCGCTGCTGGTCGATCCCGAGGGCATGGCCATCAATATGCTGATGCCGGATATTGTGATCGATGCGATTATCGCAAAAAAGAATCTGGGTACGCGTATGAGTATGGCGCCTCTTGTGATCGGTGCGGGTCCCGGATTTACGGCGGGCGAGGATGTCCACTATGTGATCGAGACGAAGCGCGGCCATAACCTGGGCAGGATCATTACGAAGGGCAGCGCCGCGGAGAATACGGGGATCCCCGGCAATATCGGCGGTTTTACTTCGGAGCGTGTGATCCACGCTCCGGAAGACGGTTCCTTAAGGAATGTGAGCCACATCGGGGATGTGGTGGAGCAGGGACAGGTGATTGCCAGGATCCTGAAGCCGGACGGCACGGAGATCCCGGTCGAGGCAACGATCACCGGCGTGCTCCGCGGCCTGATCAAGGACCGCTACCGGGTGACGAAGGGACTGAAGATCGCGGATATTGATCCGCGAAAGGAAGAGCAGCGCAACTGCTTTACGATCTCGGACAAGGCGAGATGCATTGCGGGAAGCGTGCTGGAACTCGTATCGGCGTACGCAAACAGATAGATATCCGGTCAGGATGTGAAAGTATGAAAGCATGAATCAGGAGAAATTGCCCGATCTGCGGAGTTTGTACCGGCAGATCGCATTGGAAACCGAATCTCATAACGGCGATCTGTTTCTCGCGGAAATCGTGGAGGAGCAGGATCAGGAAAAACTGCTGTTTACCGCCGGTGCCGACGGGGAAGGTCGTCCGGCCGGGATACTCTGGTCGAACGGCGTTTTTCTGCCGCAGCACATCGACCAACTGATGCGGCTTCCCTCCGGACATATTTCCGAAATCGATGGGAAAAAGGTCTTTTTCAGCCGTTTTGGCTCCCGCCCGCGTGTGGTGGTCTGCGGCGCAGGACATGTGGCGCTTTCCCTGATCCGCATTCTGAAAATGCTGGGTCCTGAGATCTGGGTGATCGAGGACCGGGAAAGCTTTGCGCTCGGAGCAAAAGAGGCAGGGGCGGATCAGGTCATCTGCACGTCTTCCGGCTCCTATGGGGATGGTCTTTCCAAAGTCCCGCGGAGCAGCCGGAATTATTTTGTGTGCATGACGCGGGGACATGCTTATGATTTTGCATTGCTTTCAGGGATTCTGAAGGTTCCGTTTGCCTATGTCGGCATGATGGGCTCGAGGTCACGGTCTGAGTACGTCAGAAAAGAGCTGGTCAGTTCCGGCTTTTCTCCGGAGCTTGTGAACAGGATCCATGCACCGATCGGACTTGATATCGGTGCTGCGACTCCGGAGGAAATTGCCGTATCGGTCGCGGCGGAACTGATTTCCGTATGGTCGCGGGAGTCGGCAGGAAGCATTTCCTTTGATGAGAACATTCTGAAGTGTCTGGCTGCGGATGAGGCGGAGGAGAGTGTTGGGAAAAGCTATGGCATATCCGAAGAATGCTATGGTACGTCCGGGGACCAGCTTGGCAACTCGGGAAATCGTAGTGCTTCATACGGCGAACACTTTGTTTTATGCACGATTATCGAGAAGCACGGAAGCGCACCGCGAATGCCCGGGACACGGATGCTTGTAGGTACTTTTGGAAGCTTCGGAGATGACATTACTGGAGATGCCGGGACTGACACAAGTATCACTCATGGACATGGTGCGGGAAGCACGGCAAGAATCGCCGCAGGCACGATCGGCGGCGGGCTTGTTGAAGCAAAGGTCTGTGAAGCCGCGGCTGAGATGCTGCGCTCCGCCGCCTCCGGTATATATATGCCGCGACGGATCATGGACCTGAGCGTGACAGATGCTGAAATCGTCGATGGCGGCATGCTCTGCGGCGGCAACATCTGCGTCCTGCTTGAATTGATTCCTTGATTATTTAATAAATGGTGATTCTCATTGCTTCTGGATTTTTGGTTTTGCCGGATTTACCTTGGGTAATATAAAAGAGAGTGTTTCCAAGGCATATTTGCCTTTATTATTGGCCGAAAATCCATGGAAAGAAGATTGTTTTAACAATTCAAGGTATTCAGCAGTCTCAAAAGAGAGAAAAATACCTTGATTGACATCAAAAGCCAAATAATCCTTGCCTTTTTGAAAAATGGGACTTCAGCAAAACCATGGAATTTAAAAAACGGGTAATAATCAAGGAAATATAAAGGATTCTTTGGAATCGCTGCTGGTGATCTGATAATAAAAAAATGATTTATCTGGATAATGCTGCGACAACTTTACAGAAACCGGATTGCGTGGCGCAGGCCGTGCTTGATGCGATGCGCTCCCTGGGCAATTCACGAAGGGTACTTAAGCAGGCTTTTCATGCCGCCGGATCCCTTGTTTATGAAGCGCGCTGCGTGCTGACAGAGTTTTTCGGCGGGAGCGATCCTTCGCGTCTGGTATTTACTGCTAATGCCACCGAGGCCCTGAATATTGCAATTAAGGGCCTGCTGAAGACGGGAGACCACGTAATCTCGACAGAGCTGGATCACAATTCTGTGTTAAGACCGCTCTACGAGCTGGAAAGGCAGGGCCTGCAGTTAAG
>JAFUAE010000040.1 GCA_017460845.1 Lachnospiraceae bacterium | reverse complement strand
GTGACATCGATTCCATGCTTCGCATCATTTACGAAGAGCGGGGCTTGACGCTTCGGGACAGGACATTTTCCGATGCCAGAAATATGATCGAGATCCAGAAGCTCTTTAAAAAGCCGGAGTACTATCTGGACATGATCGATATGTCCCTGGATGTTCTGCATGAAAAATATATGAATGCTACCGGAACGGATGACATCATTTTTTACGGATATCTGTATCAGGAAAAGAAATGCTTTGGCCTCGACTATAATGACCTGATCAAGTTCTGTCTTTATATCTTCCGCAATCATGAGGATATCAGGCTGAAATGGCAGGACCGCCTCGAATATATTATGATCGATGAGTTTCAGGACATCGACGGGCTGCAGTATGAACTGATGGAACATCTCTGCGGTCTGCACCGGAATTTATTTATTGTCGGTGATCCGGATCAGACAATCTATACCTGGAGGGGCGCCGATGTCCGCTATCTGCTGGAATTCGACAGACATTTCCCGGATGTCAGGACGGTTATGATGCTCAAAAACTATCGTTCCGCGCCGCCGATCCTGAAGGCTGCAAATGCTCTGATCGCAAAGAATCAGCACCGTATCGAAAAAGAACTGGTACCGGTGGTCACCGGCGGTCTCCCGGTACTCTTTGATTCCGCAGACAACACGGAAGAGGAAGCGGCATGGATCGTATCGGAGATCGGGAAGCTTCATGAACAGGGAACGCCCTACAATGATATCACGATACTCTATCGTGCCCATTACGTCTCCAGGACCGTGGAGGAGCAGCTGCTGAAGGAAAAGCTGCCTTATCATATTTACAGCGGCGTGCCCTTTTTCGGAAGGGCGGAGATCAAGGACGCACTCAGTTATCTCCGGATGATCGTTTCGCAGGATGATCTGTCCTTCCGCAGGATCGCCAATACACCAAAGCGCAATCTCGGGCTTCGGCGCATGGCTTTTCTGGAGCAGTATGCCGGGGAGCACGGCTGTACGCTTTATCAGGCGCTGAAAAGTTCTCTGGAGGACGACATTTTTAAAGGAACAAAAGCGGACCGCTTCGTGCGGCTGATCGACCGCTATGCCGCCGAGTATGAAGGGCAGAATATTTCAGAGGTACTTTCCGGGATCCTGAACGACAGCGGATATGAGGAAATGCTGAGGACGGAAGGAAGCCAGGAAAGACTTGATAATCTGGCGGAACTCAAGCAGGCTGTCTATGAGTATGAGACCAGCTGCGGCGAAGAGCATATGCTGCAGCATTTTCTGGCGCATACGGCGCTGTTTACCAACAGTGATACGGAGGATGCCTCGGACAGGATAAAGCTGATGACCGTGCATGCCGCAAAGGGACTGGAGTTTCCGTATGTCTTTTTATGCGGCATGAATGAAGGTGTCTTCCCATCCAGAAAGACCAGAGACCTCCCAGGCATGGAGGAGGAGAGACGGCTTGCCTTTGTCGCACTGACCAGGGCGGAAAAGCGTCTGTATCTGTCTGCCGCGGAAGGGCGCAATTTTGACGGGACACCGCGGTATCCTTCAAGATTTATTCTCGATATCGGCAGCGGGAATCTGGAATATGTCCGCAAGCCCTCAGAAGGACTGATCCGGGATACAAGGGAATACATCCAAAGGCAGGACAGATATCTTCCCGGGAACAACTGTCCGGATGCATTTCCCGAAGGCGCCAGGATCCGGCATCCATACCTGGGGACGGGCACGGTTCTTTCTGCAGATGCGGATAAACGGGCTTATACGATACAATTTGATAACATCACCACCCCGCGGAGGATCTCCTTCGGGGTTTCCTTACAGAGAGAGGAATGAATATGGAAAACGAGAAGAGCGTGCGGGAGCCTGTGATCGGCAGGGATATGGTATCTTCGCTGCTGGACACGGAATACATCCGGGTCTATGACCTGGAATATGCCCCGGGCTGTCACTATTATGACGCTTCCAGAAGAAAGGCAGATCAGCTTGCCGCGGTACAGACGGAAGAGGAATTTCATGACATGCTTCCCGACGGGGTCGGCTGCTGCATCGTGATATGTGAAAAGGGACAGGAACCGAGGCTTCTGCTGACCAGCGAATACCGCTACCCGATCGGCAGATTTGTGCTGGGACCGGTTTCCGGAATCATTGACGCCGCAGACCGGCAGCAGCCGGATCCGCGGGTATCTGCGGCAATCAGGGAGATCCGGGAAGAAACGGGACTTGAAGCGGGGCCCGGAGATCAGGTGTTTACGGTCAATCCCTGTCTGTTTGTGAGTCCGGGGTTCACGGATGAGAGCTGTGCTGTGATGTGCGCCGTCCTTCATACAGAGGATACCGGCGCACTGAGCACAAAGGGAGCGGAAGGAACAGAGCTTTTTGAAGGTTTTGAACTGCTGACGGAAGCGGAGGTCATGCGGCTCCTTAAGGAGGGCAGAGACCGGAAAGGACGGTATTATTCCGGGTTTGCCTGGGTCATTATGACCTGTTTTGCACTCGGCTTCTGGAAAGAGTTTGTATAAAAATTGTCAAATATGAATAAAAAACCGTCGCTTTTCCACAGTAAATTGTTGAAACGCTAAATCAAATAAGAATTGTATTTACGCCGTAAATCGGGTATGATTAATAAATACTTATTCAGAAAACAGTATCATCATCAAGAGGGGAAGGAAGGTTTGTATGGAGAGTTTTGTAGCAACGATTACAGAAGTTAATGACTTTCTGAACGGAATCGCCTGGGGACCGTTTATGCTGATCCTTCTGGTCGGTACGGGTATCTACCTGACGATCAGGACGGGATGTATTCAGCTTACAAAGTTCGGATATATCATGAAGAATACCTTCGGGACATTGTTTGAAAAGTCCGACAAGGATCACGGCGCCAATCTGACTCCGTTCCAGGCAATGACAACAGCGCTTGCCGGAACCGTCGGAACCGGAAATATCGCAGGCGTTACCGGAGCGATCTTTACCGGCGGACCCGGAGCTATTTTCTGGATGTGGCTGTCCGCCTTCTTCGGAATGTTCACAAAGTTTGCCGAGATCGCACTTGCAATCAAATATCGTGAAGTCGATGCTGACGGCGTACATCACGGCGGACCGATGTATTATATCCGTGACGGTCTCGGAAAGAAATGGGGATGGCTTGCGGCTATTTTCGCATTCCTCGGCGGTGTGGCGTCCTTTGGTATCGGCAACATTTCACAGTGCAACGAGATTGCCGGCGCAATGAAGGATATTTTCCATGTCAGCCCGATGATCACGGGCATTATACTTGCATTTATCGTTGCAATCGTTATCCTCGGCGGTGTCAAGCGTATCGGTACGGTAACTTCTTATCTGGTTCCGTTTATGTCGATTTTCTATATTCTTGCCGGTCTGTTTATGATCGTCACGCATCTGACGGAGATTCCGGGCGTGATCGGCCTGATCATCCGTGAGGCTTTCAGCTTCCGTTCGGTCGGAGGCGGCCTGTTCGGTTATGCAATCATGCTGGCAATGAGACAGGGCTGCGCAAGAGGCGTTTTCTCCAATGAGGCAGGTCTGGGATCCGCGCCGATCGCGCATGCGGCTTCCTCTACGGAAGAGCCCTGCGAGCAGGCAATGTGGGGTGTGTTTGAAGTCTTTGTGGATACGATCGTCATCTGTTCGATCACATCTCTTGCCATCCTGCTTTCCGGCGTATATACCGGAGATCTGGCTTCCTACAGCTCCAAGGGAGCTGCAGCCGCAGCTGCATTTAACACACTGCTTCCGGGAAGCATCGGCGGCATCATCATTCAGGCCAGCCTGATTTTCTTTGCACTTTCCACAGTCCTTGGCTGGAGCTATTACGGTGCGAGTTGCTGGGAGTATCTGACTCACAATAAGACAGTGGTTATGGTCTATAAGGTCATCTTTGCATTTGTCTGTATCATTGGCGCAATCGGTTCCGGACAGCTGGTCTGGGATATCTCCGACACGCTCAACGGCCTGATGGCGATCCCGAACCTGATCGCCCTGCTTCTGCTATCAGGCGTCATCATCAATATGACGAAGGAATACTTTGCAGACAAAAAGTAAAGGCCTCTGTCTCTTTGCCCTCCGAATCGCCGGAAGGCGGATCATATACAATGAAATATAATTTTTGAGCCGGCACGGAGTAAAATCCGTGCCGTTTTTCATTACGGATTTCTAAAGAAACTGAAGATTACATGAAAAATGAGCCTGCAGCATTCTGAGAAGAGTCATTTGTGGTAGAATATGAGCTAAGGGACAAATGAACATAATTTGCAAGTGTACTTGCAAATTTATGTTCATGGGTCCCGCCAAACATGAGGAAGGAGCCATTTTTCATAGAAAAATGAGCGGATTCCGAATGTTTGAAGCGATTTCGGAGCGATGTATCGCGAAGAAAGCGCGCAGCTCATATAGAAGTGCCCATTTGTCGGGCAGCTCATGTGAAAAGTTGATTCGGAGAAGTATTTATGGAATTAATTATCCTCTTACTTGTGATCGTTTATCTGGTACAGAAATATCTGCTGCCGTATCTGCAGCAGCAGAGAAAAAACGGTGAAGTGATCGACCAGGACGGCACAGTTCACAGAAAAAAGCCTTCTATTAAACTGCCGCCGATCAGAAAATATGTGATCCCTGTGATTATCATCGCAGTTGCCGGCGTAGTCGTGACCGGCAGCTATTACAATGTGCATGAGCAGGAAAATGCGGTCGTTACTATGTTCGGAAACGTGATCCGGACAGATACGGCAGGCCTGCATTTCAAGCTGCCTCTGATACAGCAGGTACATTTTGTGGATATCACGACGCATGGCACGGGCATCGGTTATAACGTGAGCGATGACGGCCAGAATTTTGCGGCCAATACGGACGGCGTGATGATCACACGCGACTTTAACTTTATCGATATCGACTTCTATATGGAATATAAGGTCAATGATCCGGTTGCCTATCTGTATAATTCCAGAGAGCCGGAGCAGATCCTGAAGAATATTGCCTTGGCTGCGATCAGGTCTACCGTCATCGACTTCGATGTGGATGACGCTATCACGATCGGTAAAAGCCAGATCCAGGCAGAGGTCAAGGCGAAAATGACGGAAGAGCTCGAGCGCCGCCAGATCGGCCTTTCTGTGGTAAATATTACGGTTCAGGATGCAGAGCCGCCCACGGCGGAAATCATCCAGGCCTTCAAGTCCGTGGAAACGGCCAAGCAGGGCAAGGAGACAGCCATCAACAACGCCAATAAGTACCGCAATGAGCAGGTTCCCGCAGCAGAGGCGCGCGCGGACAGGATCACCCAGAGTGCAGAGGCCAAAAAGGCGGCCCGCATTGCCGAAGCGGAAGGACAGGTTGCCCGTTTTAATGCGATGTATGACCAGTACCGGAACAGTCCTCTGATCACGAAGCAGCGTCTTTTTTATGAGACCATGGAAAATGTCCTTCCGGGGACTAAGGTGATCATAACAGACGGCGGCACACAGACCATGCTTCCGCTTGAGAGCTTTGTCGGCGCACCGGAAAAGGAGGAACAGACAAATGAGTAAAATGAAAAGCATTCTCCTGATCGTCCTGATTATCCTTCTTGCGGGGCTGGGATTTTCGTCGCTGTATGTTGTCCATCCGAAAGAATATGCAGCTGTCCGGCAGTTTGGAAGGATCGTAGATATTAAGAGCGCGCCGGGACTTTACTTTAAGCTTCCGTTTATTCAGTCGATCCAGCCGATCACCGCAGCGACGATCCTGTACGATATTCCTTCGTCCGACGTGATCACCAAGGATAAAAAGAGCATGATCGCAGATAACTATGTGCTGTGGCGTGTGGTGGAGCCGGCCAGTTACATCAGGACGCTTGACGCCGTGGAGCTTCGTGCCGAGGAAAGGATCGAAGCGGCAGTCTATAATGCAACCAAGAATGTGATTTCTTCCATGACGCAGGATGAAGTTATCGAGTCGAGAGGCGAGCGTCTCACACAGTTGATCACGGAGGAAGCCAATTCGGATATCCTGAACTACGGGATCGAGGTCATTAAGTCTGAAATCAAATCCCTTGATCTGCCGGACGACAATAAGGAGTCGGTTTACGAGCGAATGATCTCAGAACGGCAGAACATTGCCGCATCCTATAAGGCAGAGGGCGATGCCGAGGCGCAGAAGATCCGGAATGCTGCGGATAAAAGTGTTGCGATCCTTGAGGCAAATGCCAACAAACAGGCGGCCATCATTGAGGCGGAGGGAGAAGCGGAATACATGCGGATCCTGCAGGAGGCCTATAATACGCAGGAAAAGGCGGACTTCTACAATTATCTCCGCAGTCTGGATGCAGTAGAGAAATCGCTGCAGGGCGGTTCAAAAACGATTATTCTTGATAAGAATTCCGAGCTTGCAAGGATTTTATACGGTAACGAATAAGATTGTATGTGACAGGAGTGAGTAATTATGAGGGACAGAACTGGTAATATTGGAAAACTGGCGCTGATGCTGGGAATCGTATTATCTGTCTGCGCAGTATCGTTTGAGACAGTCAGATTCCCCGCTTATGCGGCGACAGGAGAAAATGACTATATGGTAAGCAGCGCCTGGTGGGAAGAAGAGGGCGGTGCAGCTAAAGCTGAATGGGAGAAGGCCGAGTCTTCCACAAAGTACAGAGTGCAGCTCTACAGAGGAACCAGCACCGTCGGCAATCCGGTTACGACCAGCGCGGCAAGCCATGATTTCAGTAATGCGATCTCCAAAAAAGGGACCGGCAACTACTCTTTCATCGTCATTCCGGTCAAGGGCGGCGTAGAAGATGCGGCGGCTTCTGATGTACTTGAGGTCGATTCCGACCGCATGTCTGAAATCAAGACCTTCCTGAAGGATAAAAAAGCGGATGCAGTCGCGGCGGCAACGGCGCCGGGACAGGAACGCTGGGTCATGAATCCGAACGGAACCTATCAGTACTTAAAAAATGACGGGAATTTCATCAAGGGCGACTGGTTCCAGGATACGGACGGAAAATGGTACTACTTCGGCACTAATTCCTATATGGTGACCGGATGGCAGAAAATCAAGAATTACTGGTATTACTTCGGAAAGGACGGCGCACTTTATGTGAGCACTATGACTCCGGACGGCTATACGGTCAATCAGGATGGCGTCTGGATCGATCCGGAGACAGGGAACGCGATGACGACCGGTGGGACAGATGCAACCGCATCGACAGCACCGTCGGGTGCCCAGAAGGAACTGGATTCTGTCAAACTCAATATGAAGGAGAGCAGCGCCGAACCAGGCGTGATCCGTAAGGCAGAGGTCGGCACGGCATCCAATGTTACGGTCGAAAATGTCAATTACAGCATTCCTTATGAGCAGTGGCAGATCGGCACCGGCGTAACGATTTCAGTGGAAATGACCGCCAACGGAGATTATAAGTTTTCCAATAAGACAAAATTCTCCCTGGGAAGTGCCGTGTTTACAAATTCTAGCGGAGACGACCGCAGACGGACCGCATACTTCACATACAGCCCGAGAATGACGCTTGAGACGCCGAGCGGGCTCTATGTCACCAGTGATGGCGTTTTGAAATGGAATAAGGTACCGAGCGCTCATGAGTACAGTGTTGTGCTTTCTTATACGGATGACAGCGGAGAGGAAGAGCGCACAGCCAGCAAAACCCTGACAGAGACAAAGCCGGAGGCGGATATTTCCGAGTATCTGGGGTATTATCAGGATCTGACAGTCAAGGTTACGGCGAGGGCCAGCAAGAATAACAGGAAGAATGTACTGGATTCTGCCGCAGCCGAGATCAAGGATATGGAAAGCTTTGTGGAGACCAATACGATGGACGGAAGCTTCAAGACGACCGGAGGGAACTTAAGTTACCGTGATGAATCGGGAGACAAGCTGACCGGATGGCAGGAGCTGGCAGGAGAGTGGTATTACTTCAATGAAAGGGGCAATGCCGAAACCGGCTGGTTCCAGGATCCCGAAAGCAGTCTCTGGTATTTCTTTGATGAAGATCATCATATGAAGACGGGTACGATTACGGATAACGGTACGGAATACTTCCTGAATGACGGCAGTCATCCGGAACTTCCGTTCGGTGCCTGGGTCGAGTAAAGAAACAATTGAAGTAAAGATATTCAGAAAAGAAAGCAGCCTGTATCAGGTTTTACTGATACAGGCTGTTCCTATTTTACTGCCGAGCTGAACCGGAGTTTCTTTGCCGGCTGCGGATGCTTTCAGCAGATCCGGATCGATCTGCACGCGGCCTTCTGGCACCAGCAGGATCACGGTAGAACCTCCGTATTTGAAATATCCTTTTTCGTCTCCCCGTCTGACAATGCCCTTCTGCAGATGATTGCAGATTTTACCGACCAGCATGGCCCCGACCTCCATCTGAAGGATCGTGCCAAAGCGCACTGTCCTGATCAGGGTGAATTCCCGGCTGTTTTCCGTAAAGACAGGAAGGGTCATAAGTGCTGCAGGCCGGACCGTATGCAGGATTCCCTTTAAATGGACATTCCGGCTTTTGATGCCGCTGTCCGCGTAGCAGTAACGGTGATAGTGGTCAACGCACAGCCGGAATACGAAACAATAGCCGCCGTCATATCTTTTGGCAAGTGCGGGATCCCGCAGCAGGGAGGCTGTCGTATAGGGCGCTTCTTTAATATTCATTACGAGACCGTCCCGGATCGGATATACTCTCAGGAGCCCGTCGCAGGGAGCGATGAGGTGCTCCGGATCGAAATCAACGGGACGCAGTCCCGGCTTGATCCGGCGGATGAAAAACTCATTAAAGCTGCGGATGCCGTCAGTCTCATAGTCGCTGAGATCTATCCGGTTTTGCTTCACAAAGGGTTTTATCAGGATACCGGAACAGGACGTATCCAAAAAACACCCGATAATCTTTGAGAGAATCGGCTGTGTCAGAAATTTCAGCAGGACTCTGCCGGGAATTGTATGATAAAGAAAAAGCTGGGAATCCATGATCAGACCTCAGATTTATCGAAAGGATCATTTCACACAATAGTGGACAATGATCAGGAGAATGAATTCTACAGCGCCGATCCCGACCAGGATCAGTAAATACCTGAGGTTCGGCTTTGTGACGTGGATCCTTGTAACAAACAGCAGACCGGTGATTGCAAGGGCTCCGAAATAAAGCATTGTGTGATCCGCTTCTGTCAGGTACTGGATCAGCATGACTGTTGGAAAAATCAGGGCGGCTGATGTGACCGGAAGGCCGATATAATATTTCAGAGATCCCTGGTCCGTTTTCTGCCGCTCCTCTTCCAGTACATTAAAATATGCGAGCCTGATCAGGGCTGCCAGAACATAGCCGAGCGCGATCAGCATGAGAAAGATCGGATAAATGACGGATTTCTCCTCTCCTCCGTGCAGATTGATATAGGGAACATTTGTGAAGCGCTCGCTGACCCGAAGCATTGCCATCCCGATACAGGACGGGAGCACGCCGAATGCCACCATGTCCGCAAGAGAATCGATCTGGATGCCGAATCCTTTTTCCATATCGGAGCGGTCTTTTTTGGTACGTGCCACTTTTCCGTCAAAGGTATCGCAGAGTCCGCTCAGCATCAGGAAAAAAATCCCGATAAACGGATGACCGATGCCGTTAAGACAGACAATAATCCCCATGACGCCGGATATAAGAGAAAGATAAGTCAGAACGACTGTGTAATTATAAAATCCAATCATGATTTCAACCCCCTTTTCCCGGAAGTATGAATTTTAAGATAAGCATACAGCGTAATGACCGCACTGACCAGAACACAGATATAGAAGGACAGGCTTCTTCCGATCATTTCAAGATTAAAAGCCATCGTGCGGTCGAACATCTGTGTGTAGCCGTCAAGCATCAGATAATCCGCTACTCCGATCGCTCCCGGGACCGGTACGCAGTTTGAGCCTAAAATGATACAGCACTGGGTTGCAAACAGGTCAGCGATATTGGAAGTGTTTCCGCCGATCGCCATATATACGCAGATAATCAGCACAAACTGGCACAGCCGCTGGATGAGATTATACAGATATGCCTTCAGCAGCATAGCAGTGTGTCCCGACATCAGCCTGACGCAATAGGCATATTCATCCTGTGCCTGATTAAGCTTTTCGATCTTCTTTTCGGAATTGCGGATCCAGTCATGTGAGGCCAGAAAGCGGATGATGCGCCTGCAGGCGCCGAAGATCAGCCGCTGTTTTTTGAGGAGCAGGATAAACATAAATGCCAGTCCGCTCAATGCAGCAAAACCGATCAGGATCAGAAACTTTGAAAAGAGACTGAAGCGGTAAAAAACAGGAAAGCGGAAGATGATGCAAACCAGCGCAATGCTGACGATTGCAAGTGTGTACATCACAAGATTCAGCAGAAGAACGGCAGTCGTCGTCGCATGGGAGATGCCGTCCCGGATCATGAAATAAGCGCTGGCCGGCTGGCCGCCCGAAGCAGAAGGCGTAATAGCAGAAAAATAGATATCGGATGCTCCGTAAACGAGTCCTCTGAAGTTGCTTCTGGGAGAACCGATCCCTTCCAGAATTACAAGAATAGCTTTCCCTTCAAACCAGATGAAGCCGAGCATACAGAAAATTGCCGTAATCAACCAAACCGGTGAAGCTGATTCCAAAGTACGAAGCAGTTCTTCCGGTGAAAGCTCGGCACTGTTTTTAAATATCAGACGAACAGTCAGGACTGCAAGCAGCAGAGCTGCAAGTGCCCAAAGACCTCTCTTTTTGACTTCCATACGTTGTCCCAGTCTTAGTCCTGTCGGATCCGGGTGTCTTAAAATATTTTATATTATAACACTTTCTTATATTCTTTTATAGACAAATAAAAACGACCCGGAATGATCCGGATCGTCTTCAGATATGGCTTTTAAATAGTTCAGTGCATGGGACCGCCCGGGCCGTGGGAATCCTGGAATCCGTTTCCTCCCATACCGGGGCCTGCTCCTTCGTGAAGGGAGCCGGAGTGTCCGGGCATACCGCCTCCGTCATGAGACATATCGGGGCGGGACATTTCTCCAGGGAACTGCATGTTTTCCTGCCGGTCTGTGTTTCCATCCAGAGGAAACATTTCCGTAGAATCCGCATCACCCGGCTGGGGTGCCGCTTCCTGCCCGCGGTTCTCATCTGCGCTGATTTCATGCCCAAATTGCCCTTCAGGCTGCTGCATAGCGGGAGCCTCCTCCTGTTGCTGCGTCAAGGGAGCTGGCGCCTTTGCATCCTCCGGCATTTCATGCTGCGGTGTGGAATTATCACCGGATGGGAAGCCGGTTTCCGGACGCTGGGCAGGAATGTTCCCGGCCGGCGTATCCTGTTCCTGTGGGATCGTTTCCTGCGGGACAGCCTCCTTCAGCGCCTGCCCTGCAGGACCTGCATCTGATGCGGCGGGAAGGCCGGCACCCGATTCTTTACCGGGCTCTGGAAGCAGTTGGCCGGATTCAGTATTTCCAAAAGGTGCAGCCTGGGCATCGGGATGCCTGCGGCGTTTGTGTTCAGACATGATTTCCGGGATCGGCTCCTTGACCCATTTCTTTAATTCGAGCTCCGCAGTTTCAGCGTTAACTGCATTATCCGCATTCTCCTCACCATTCAGCATTGTCCGCACAAAATGCAGTCTGCCCGGGGTCGTGCCGAATTCATGAGCCCTTCCTGCTTCCTCGTCTGAAATCGAGGCTGCATAGACGTCGATATCTCCGACAGAATCCTGTACTTTCAGCTTCAGTCTGTCTGAAAGATCCGAGGAATGCCGGCCGTCCCTTGTGTTTGTTCCCAGGATGACCACAGGTGCTGACTCATCTGAGCTGCTTTCTTCCGGATCAGAGAGACTGATATGATCCAGCGTGAGCTCAAGGGCACGGTCGATCCTTGTGTGCTTCAGGGAATTCAGGTCAAAATCAGGGGAAAATGATTCCGCATTCCCGCTGACAAGCTCTGCGGACAGGACCCGGTCGAAGCGGTTGATCGTATATTCAATAGAAGGGGCTGCGTCCAGACTGACCACGCCGTAGGGCTGCGCATAGGTGTAAGCACCGCCGGCGCCTACGATCAGCACGGCAGCCGCTGCAGCAGTGGAAAGGACTTTCCGCCAGCGTCTCACAGAGAGACCGCTTACGGACTTCGGGGACCGGCGGGAGCCGGTTTCTGTCACAGGATCAGCCGGAACAGGTTCGGTGATTTCATTTTCTTCAGGGAAATCATCAAAGAGCTCATCTTCGGACAATTCATCCTTGTCATCATATAAAGTCACAGAATCGGGGAGGTCCAGTTCCATGCCGATCCGATAATCCAGATCGGGGACTGCCAGAAATTGTCCGTCTTCTGTAAGGACCGCAGCTTCAGTGCCGCGTATTTCAGTTACAACAGCTTTCATATGCGAACCTCCTCCCTTCTGATGTATTTCAGGTATTCCTGCAGGTGCGGATAATTCCCGCTGAGGATCAGGACAGCCGCAATCAGATATTTGCGGTAATGCTCCAGAAGCTTTTCCGAGGCATGTGTCGCTCTGCGGATCTCAGCTCCCGGAAGCTGGTGAGTGCTTAGAATTTTCCGGACCAGCAGCGGCTGCGACAGGATCCAGCGGATCACAAAAGCGCAGGCATCCCGGGTCCGGTCCTGTTTGGGAGAGCCAAAGGTCAGGTCAAAAAAAGAAAATCCAAATGCCTGAAGCTCAGTGCTGACTTCCAGGATCTCATCCTGAAGAGCGGTGCCGTTTTCGGAGGCACGCATGCTTTCTGCGGCAACTGCTTTCAGGACGTGATCCGGGTCTTCCTCCGGCTCCGCATTTCCTTCCAGTACATGTGCGGCCGTGGAAATTTCCGGACTGAATCTGGCCTTCCGGCGGTATTCGTCTGTCAGATCTCTCCGGATCAGCAGCTGCGCATAACCGGCGAAATCGCCTTTTTCGGGTTCATAAGAATCAATTGCCTTTGAAAATGCATACAGGGAAACAGACCATTCGTCATCGCTCCGGCTGATAAAATGTCCTGCAGCGTGATAAGCCATTCTCAGAATTGTCTGTTCGTGTTCCCTTATAAAGTTTTCCCGGACCCGCTCGTCCGTTTTTGCGAGGACGGCGAGCTCGTTCATACTTTTCTGCATATTCAGGTATTGTTTGCTTTTGCTCTTTCTTCTCTAACTGTGTTTTCGATACCGGCATCCTTCAGAGCATCATTGAGAGCCTTACGTGCTGCTTCTTCGGCAGCAATCGCCTCCTCGAGCTTCTGATTAAGAGTTTCCAGGTTTTTCTTAACAGAAGGATCAGTCAGGGCATCGATCTTTTCTTTGATTCCTTCCATGGAATCTCTGCCGTTATTCATGCCCAGAGGACCGCGGTTCTGTCCCTGATCCCTGCCACTGTTATTGAACTGCTGATTGCCGTTCTGGTGATCCATCATCGGCGGCATCTGGTTCTGTCCCTGATCCCTGCCGCTGCGATTGAACTGCTGATTGCCGTCCTTTTGACCCATGGAAGGCATCCGGTCCTGCTTTTGGGTCTGCGGCTGCTCATGCATTTGAGAGCGGGAGTCCTGGCTGCGGCCGGTATCGTTATTCATTTCAGTATGATATCCGATTCCGCTGTGGTCCGGATTTCCTGCACCCGGGAGACCCTGTGCTGCAAATGCTGAAATGCTGAATGTCATTGCAATTGCTGCTGCAGTAAGACCAATGCTGCGCTTTTTCAGGGTAAATGCTTTTTCAGAGTTTGTGTTCATTTTCATTTTAATTCTCCTTTTCATATGGACCAGTCGCGTAAGGTTTGCCGGAACGGGTCCGTTCTTTGCTTTTCACCTATACATACGAAAAAGAGAATGAAAAAACAGGGGGGCTGAAAAAATATTTTTTATACTTTATTATCTTTCCGGTTGAGGAAACGATAAGCTGCCAGGCATATCACAATAGAAAGCAGGGATCCTGCGGGAGCAGAAAAGCCCATTGGCAGCAGTGTGTCGGGAAAACCGCGGGAGGTGACATAAGCTACGGGGATCCTGAGCAGCACAACGGAAAGCGCATTGTGCAGGAATGACAGTCCCGCATGTTCAACCGCACAGAAATAACCGCTGAAGCAGAAATGTACGCCGGCAAAGATGCAGTCCCAGACATAACCCTTAAGGTACTGCGCGCCAAGGCGGATCACATTCGGATTTGTTTCAAAAATCCCTACGATGGCCGGCGCTGTAAACTGGGTTATGACTGATGCGATAAAGCCAAAACCGACTGCAAGCATTACCGCATAGCGCAGCGTCTGTTTTGCGCGGACAGGTTCCCCTGCGCCGAGATTGAGCGCACAAAGCGCAGAAACCGCAGATAAAAGGGAGGACGGAACCAGGAACAGGATTCCGATTACCTTTTCCACGATCCCTACGGCAGCAGCATCGTCAAGACCGCGCAGATTTGCAAAAACCGTAATGACAAGAAAGGAGATCTGTATAAAACCGTCCTGTACGGACACCGGGATCCCGACCTTCAGAATCGCGGAGACATTATCCTTTTGCAGCAGAAAATCACCCGGATGCAGGTCTACGATGCCGCGTCTGCTTCTCAGTACGGCAAATGCGGCTATCACACTGACTGCCTGCGCAAGTGTAGTGCCGAGCGCGGCACCGGCAGGTCCCAGACGGAAATAACCGATAAACAGATAATCCAGTAAAATGTTGCAGATACAGGCAACAATGATAAAATACATCGGACTTCTGGAATCCCCGAGCCCGCGGAAAACGGAACTGAGGACATTGTAGGCGGTAATGAAGGGAATTCCCAGAAAACAGATCATCAGATAGATCCTGGTGCCGGGTACCGCCTCTTCCGGCGTGGACATGACGGCAACAATGCTGTCTGCTGCGGACAGCAGGATCAGCATCAGGATCAGGGAACCGCTCAGAAAGAGAGTAATCGTATTTCCGACAGCTTTTGCCGTCCGGCCCTTATCCTTTGCGCCATATGCCTTGCCGATCGAGACCGTGGCACCCATAGCAAGACCAACGATCATAACCGTGATCATATGCATGATCTGGCTGCCGATCGCGACGGCAGTAATACTCTCAGTCGCATTGAAGCGTCCGGTAATATAAAGATCTGCCAGTCCGTAAAGGACCTGCAGAAAATAGGAGAACAAAAACGGTATGGAAAAATGAATCAGGTTCAGAAAAACGTTTCCTTTGGTCAGATCCCTCTGCATGATACGAAACCCCTTTTTCATGGAAGCCGCAGCTGCCGGCTACGGTCCGGGACAGCTGCGGGAAATCTGCATAATCATACCACAAAATAGAAAAAAATGCGAAAAAAACAGACAGCCGGTACGTCGGGTCAAAACGTACAGGCTGCCTGCTCTTATAGAGGGAATGTTACTATGAAAACCAGCGAAGGCGAGCCCACGGCGAAGCCTGAGCGCTGTTTTCATGTATGCGTAGTGCCAACAAAGTTGGCACGAAGCTTATTATAAAATGCAGATTGCAGATCAGGCTGATTTCTTAGAAGCTTTCTGGTTAAGAATCTCCATGGCCTGATCGGCATTGGTAGTGGTGTAGAACAGCAGACCGAGGCAGGTCTTTTCTCCATCCTGAATGCCATGATAAAGCAGGACTTTTCGCTCACGGCTGTCCTTTGTGCCGACGGCGGCACCGAGGCAGATGGTGTTATTTGCCTTACGCTCGTATGCGGTATAAGCGTCATATTCCATGGAATAGACATCCTCAGCCATTTTTACGATCGCGCGGCTGTCAGTCAGTGCATATTCCGCTTTCCTGAGGGTCCTGACATTGAGCAGCGGAAGCAGCAGCAGGATCACCGGAACAAGCTCCACAATGATAACAGAAGTTATTGTTTCGCATTTCGGGATGATCAGAATGCAGCTTGCGATAATCCATAGGACCGCAACAGTGATTTCGGCAAACACAGTGACTTTATTTGCCGGATCTACGACATTGGTATTGGACGGCTTTCCGGTCCAAAGCAGCTTTTCTTCCGGTCTGAGCAGTCTCTCCCAGGCCTCATTTTTTTCAGACATTTTTTTCTCCTTTTACCTTTCCATCATTTCAGGAAGTTGTTTTTCTAACCTTCAAGGGAAGTATAGTCTGAATCTGATAAAAAATGGGTTTAGAAGACCGTCGAACCTGTTAAGAAGCTGTGATATTATGAATCGTGCGGCTCATTCCTCCTCCGGCATTCTGTAGCCTACGCCCAGCTCTGTTTTGATATAAACCGGCTCTTCAATGTTTTCCTTTAATTTACGCCGGATATTGGCCATATTAACACGGAGGATCTGATTATCCGCCGGTATAAAATCGCCCCAGATCTGCTGCATGAGCCAGGAATAGGTCAGCACCTTTCCCTTGTGCCGGAAGAGCAGCTCCAGGATCCGGAATTCTTTTCCCGTCAAATGGATCTCTTCTCCGTTTAGTCTGACCTGATGCTTTGAAATATCCATAGTCAGCCCTTTATGCTGGAATACGGCATCCTCATCGGAAAGAGTCTGGGAAGCGGCCCTGTTGCTGTGCCGGAGCGCCGTACGGATCCTGGCCATCAGTTCGAAAATGCCGAAGGGCTTTGTGACATAGTCGTCCGCACCCATATCCAGGGCTTTCACCTTTTCGTTTTCACGCTCTCTTGCAGAGACAATGATAACCGGAATACTTTCCCGGACATCTTTCATTTCTTTCAGCAGGTTGAGACCGTCATCATCCGGCAGACCGAGGTCCAGCAGGACAAGATCCGGCATTTCAGAAAAGAAAAGGATTCTGCAGTCTTTTGCAGTTTCGGCGATCATGCAGCGGAAACCTGCGTCCTCTACGGCCCGGGACATGAACTTTCCGATCAGGGGATCGTCTTCAACAATTAAGATAGTGGAGTGGATACTCATATTGAATACTCCTGTTCTGCGGTTTTTAAAATGAAGCTGAATTCTGTGCCGCCATCCGGCATTTCTGCAGCAATCAGTTTGCTGCCGTGAGCCTTCAGTATGCTCTGACATGCGGAAATCCCGATCCCGCGTCGGTGTTCCCCTTCTGAATTATCATCCATAAAGACGGAATCATTCCGGTTGATCAGCGCCCGGATGTCTTCGGGGATACCGATTCCATGGTCCCGCACGGCAAAGCGCAGACCGTCTTCGGTGATTTCGGTACTGACCTCATAAGGAAGCTTGCTTTCGGAATGCCTGATCGCATTTTCCAGAAGATTCTGGAGGACCTGGCGGATCAGGATGGGTTCAGCATAAACCAGCACGATCTCATCGGAAAGATGCAGCTCGATATCTGCGTCCGGGAAAAGCCTGCGGATATTGATCACGCAGCTTTCAATGATTTCATCCGGGATTTCAGGACGCAGCTGAAGCTCGGTATCCGTTCCTCCGAGCTTTGCGACGGAGATAATGTTTTCAACCATGATCGACATCCATTCGGCCTGGTCCTTAATACCCCGGACCAGCTCAAAGTTATCCGCCAGATGTTCATTCGGATCCTGCTCAAGGACGACGGAGGCCGCGCCTGCAATTGCGGTCAGGGGCGTGCGCAGATCGTGCGACACGGACATCAGAATATTGCTGCGCACATCCGCTTTTGCGCGGCTGATTTCCATTGTGGTTTTTTCTTTTTCGAGAATCGCATTCTTGCGGTACAGCTCCGTGGTTTTCCGTTCGCGGTCTTCGGCCATTTTGGCGTGCAGCTTGGTGCGGGAGGTCAGCGTACAGACAACCAGTGCGCAGGTGAGGGTGCTGATGATCGCAACCGGGTAGCCTGTCAGGGACAGGTTAAAGTTTCCATATGGATACATGAAAAACCAGTTGATGCAGATGGTGCTGACCAGTGATGCCGTAATACCGAAGAAATAGCCTTCTGTCATGCAGGAAATGATGACGACCGCAAGCACAAAAATCAGCGCGGAGTTATTCTCCACGCCGGTATTGGGCAGCAGCAGGCTGCTGACGGCCCAGGCCAGATAAAGGATCAGGATCGTAAAGAGCAGATCCTGCAGGAGCCGTCTGTGATTTTGCTTGAAATATTGCGCGTTCAGTTTCGTACCTCCATGTTCTCATTCTGTATTATAAATCAAACATGAATGAAGAGTTGTAAAATTGCCGTTAAAAAGCAATGCTTTAAATCCGGAACCTTTCTAACATACGCGTGATCAGCCAGTATGTAAACACGCATGGAAAATAAAAAGACCTGCAGAATGATTCGATATAATCTATCATTATACAGGCCATTAGAGAACAATAGGATGCCAAATATCTGAGAATCAGATCAGTTCCAGGAACTTCTCCTTGTTATCAAGGATCGCACCGCCGGCGTTGCAGGCCGCACAGATGCAGTACTTCAGTCCCATGTCCTGGCTGTCCTTAGCCTTCTTCAGCATTGTCTTAACCTTTGTTTCTCCGAAGATGTGCAGGCCGGTTTCAGACTGAAGCAGACCGATCAGGTTCTCGATCGGGGTCACATCCTCCTCAAGCTCCGCAATATAAGCCTTTGCGGCATCCAATTCTTTCTCGGTGCCGATGGAATCAAGCCATGCTTTCGCTGCAGCCTTGATTTCCGGGCAGCTGGACTCTGCATTTAAAATTGTCTGTGTTCTGTCAATAAAAAACTGCTTCTCCATAATGATATGTCACCTCGTATGTTTATGAAATTCCTTATTAGTATAGATCAAAAAGAGGCAAAGAACAATCTTATTCAGGATCCGGTATTTTATGCGATCACAAAACAGTCGTAGCGGATCGCCTTACCCTTCAGTGAGTAGTCCGGTTTCCTCTCCGCCAGGAAGGGTCCCTTCAGGGGACGCTTGATCACGATCTTATGAGGATGTGCTGCAAATGCAGCCGCCAGCAGTTCCTGCTCGTCTCCGCATGGCTGCTCCAGCCGCTGCAGCAGCTGGAATTTCTTCTTGATCAGGGCACTCTTGTCTCTGGCTGGGAACATAGGGTCGAGAAGGATCACATCCGGACGTAATGCCCTGGCTGCGGATGGCAGGGCGATACCCTGTCCGGGGTCGGCTGCGGATTTGTCTTTGTCTTCAGCCCCTGCTATAAAAGAAGCTGTGTCTTCGGACAAGGTTTGCATCTTAGCCTGAGTGTGCATTGCCGCAATACTGTTCTCTGCATGCAAATGCATCCGGCCGGCAGTCTCTGCCAGCTCCGGTATCGCAGCAGCACGCCGGAGGGCATCCCGGAGAAGTGCGGCTATGACCGGGTCATATTCATACAGATCAACGGAGAACCCGCTGGCTGCAAGCAGCAGAGCATCCTCTCCGAAGCCGGCTGTGGCGTCGATTGCATGCAGGGGATGATCCGGATTTTTGATCCGTGCAGCTTTGACCAGAAGCTCCTGACGCAGGTTGTTTGTCTGCAGTCTGCGCAGATTCTGTGAAAGATCGGCGCAAAGATAAAGCGCTCCGTCAGTCAGTGCCAGACCGTTTTTAGTCATAACCAGGGAAAGCCCGACCTTTTCTGCACGCAGCAGAGCGTCTTCGGATACAGGCGCCGGATCGGAAATATTTGGTTTTTCAGTCGGAGTTTCAGACATGGCAGGGTTTGTTTTCATGTATGCGCAGTGCCGGCAGAGCAGCCGCGATCTTTAGTAGCGGTCAAGGAAATTGTGCGTTCCGTTCTGGTCTTTGTACGCGATCACCGTTGCAAGATTGACATTTTCCACACTGCGGAAAATATTCTTCTCGACGAAAGGATTTGTTTTCTTCAGTTCTGCGATCAGCTGCTTGATCTCCATGCGCTTTGAGTCGGAAGATCCGTCCGGGTTGCAGTGGGCGTTGTGTTCGGTAAAGCGGCAGGCGCACTGCAGGAAACGGAGACCGTTGTAGTCCCGCCAGTGTATGATTTCTTCCTCCCGGATCAGATACATGGGGCGGATCAGTTCCATCCCTTCAAAATTGGTGCTGTGGAGCTTCGGCATCATCGTCTGCACCTGGCCGCCGTAAAGCATTCCCATCAGGATCGTTTCAATGACATCGTCAAAATGATGGCCGAGGGCGATCTTATTGCATCCGAGTTCTTTTGCCTGGCTGTAGAGATAACCGCGGCGCATGCGCGCGCATAGATAGCAGGGAGATTTTTCTATCTCGTAGACAGCATTAAAGATGTCCGATTCAAAAATATGCACCGGTACGCCGAGATCCGAAGCGTTTTTCTCGATCATCCTGCGATTAAAGGGGGTGTAGCCGGGGTCCATGACAAGGAAGCTGAGATCGAAGGGATATTTATTATGGCGCTTCAGTTCCTGAAAGAGCTTGGCCATCAGCATGGAATCCTTTCCGCCGGAAATGCAGACAGCGACATGGTCGCCCTCCTGCAGCAGCTCATAAGTATTGATTGCTTTGGCAAAGGGCGTAAACAGGCTTTTATGAAATTTCTTCCGGATACTGAGCTCTACGTCATGCTGACGGTCCTCGTGGACAGCGTCCAGATAAGTCTGAATATCCGAATAATCAAAAGCTTGCGGCATAGGTCGTTCTCCCTCTTAATAATATCTGAACAATTCTATCATATCCTTTGTGATAAATGTCAGCAGATATTATCAGGAGTCAGGAAATCAAGGATCTGTTTGAGCTGGCGGCAGTCGGGCTGACCCGGAGCGGAAGCGGCAACGGCTGTGCCGAAGGTCAGGCAGGAACCTGTAAGCTTTCCACTGATCCGGCTTAAGATGCCGAGCCGGCCCATGGACATGGTGATGACCGGCAGATCCGGACAATTATCAGAAAATTGCCGTGTCGCTTCCATCAGTGCAAGCACATCCCCGGCCGATTGCGGCATGACTGCCAGCTTGACAAGATCGGCGCCGGTTCCGGCCATTTCCGAAAGCATTTGCAGCATATCCTCAACGGACGGGGTGCTGTCCTTCAGATGACGGGAACAGATGAATCCGGTTCCGTGAGGACGGGCTGAATTGATAAAATCACATACAAAGCCGGATCCTCTGCTGAATTCAAGATCGATCAGATCTGCAAGCCGGCGTTCAGAGACATAATAATTGATTTTCTGATAATCTGAATCAGAAATTTCAAAGTCTTCCATATCGTTTTTCGTTCGTATTGTAAATATTAAAGGCTTATCGGGGAAGGCTTCGTGAATAGCTGCGGCAGCAGCCGACAGGCTCTCCGGATCATGAAGCGCTTCAAATTTATCTGCTCTCCACTCGATCAGATCGAAGACGGCAGTATTCATTTGCAGGAGCTCGTCCTTGATTCCGGCTATGGTTTTTCCGGTAAGAGGCACACAAATCTTCGGGATCCCCTTTCCAAGCGTTACGTTTTTGACATTTACAGCAGGCATAACAAATCCCTCCGTTTCCGATTGTACCATTCCGCAAAAGTTGATACAATATCCGCGAAAGGAAAGTCATTTGTGTGTTGTTAGAAGGGCAATCATTTATGAAACGTTTTAAAGGAATCTTATTAACCGGAATGCTTGCAGGTATCACGCTGCTCACAGCGTGCGCCGGGAATCAGACGCCAACAGCTGCGGCGTCTGAGACAACAACAGCAGCACAGACGGAAAGTGAGCCGGAGAGCGAAACAGAGGCCGAAACTGAAGCGCAGACTGAGGCTGAAACCCCGGCTGAAGCGGAAACAGAAGCTGAGGAGCCGGATCTGCCGCCGGAGGAGGGACTCGTGAGAAGTCCGATCACAAATGAGTGGATCCCGGAGGAGCTTGCCAAAAAGCGCCCGCTGGCAGTCATGTACCCGACGGATAAAAAAGCGCAGCCTCAATATGGGCTGGACCGGGTGGAAGTCTTTTATGAGATTATGGAAGAAGGCTCGATGAGCCGCCAGATGGGGATCCTGCTTGACTGGGAGGATCTCGGACGGATCGGCAACCTGCGCAGCATCCGCGATTATTTCATTTATGAAGCACTGGAATGGGACAGCATTATCGTACATTTCGGAGGACCGGAGGTATTTGTAAAAAGCATGCTGACCAGACCCGATGTGGATAATATCAATGGCGTCGATGGAGGTATGGGATCCTCCTACGGTGCTTTTTACCGGGTGCCGGCAGGTACAAAGTCAGTCCACGCTGCCTATACAGACGGAAAGCATATCGCGGCGGCGATTGAAAAGGGCGGATTTGAGAGGGAATACCGCAAGGATTATTACGATACGGACAGGTGGCATTTTGCCCGGGAAAACGATCCGGTCGATCTTTCCGGACGTCCGGATGCCGTTTCCGCAAAGAAACTGGATATGAAAGGCTGCTATCCGATCACGGGCTCTGTCCTGGAATACCATGAGGATGACGGGCTTTACTACCGCAGCATTTACGGAGCTCCGCAGAAGGATGCGGTGACGGGAGAACAGTTATCCTTCAGCAATGTGCTGATCAAGAGTGAAACCTCAGGCAGCCGCGGAGCCGGATATCTGTATTTTCATTCGCTGGATGCGGGACACGATGCCTGGTATCTGACCGGAGGAAAGATGATACACGGGACCTGGACCAAGACCAATGAATATGAGACGACCAGGTTTTATGATGATAACGGCGAGGAAATCAAATTAAATACCGGCCGCACAATGGTATTTGTTGCGCGCACCGGCCAGGATTCCTTCGTTGTGGATGATGTAAAGGTAGAACTGTAAAGAAATGCTGATTTCGGGCGCCGGTCTGACGATTCGTCTGTCCGGCGCTTGATTTATATATGTCATGGCAGACAGAGGATCAGATCCTGCCGCCTCAGAGGTCTGAATGGGAGATACGGTACTGCAGATGGATGCATTCTACGATCGCCTGGACCAGGAAGCTGACGAGGAAGGCGTCATTTCCGGCTTTTCCCGTGTCGGCGGGATCTGTCGCATCGCTATGCTGTGAGGCTGAACCGTCAGAGAATTTATCGTGCAGCCCCTTTTCAAAATGTGCGCAGAAATAATTATAGGCAGCGGCTTCCGAATAGGATCTGCGCTGCATGTTCAGGTATTTGGCGATTCCTTCCAGCGAGAGCACAGTCTTGGACAGTGCGATAAAAATCAGGGCAGCGATCTGGTCGCGGTAATACAGCTTTTTGATCGGCCGGGCAATAATACGCTGCTTGACATAATTGCTGATCATTGAGTTTGTAATACGTACGCCCAGGGGATCCAGATATCCGTTGATCAGGCGTACCGTCTGCTCCAGCAGCAGCCCGACGTCCGGGATCTCCTTATAGCGCGGAAGATGATATTCAACAAATGTCTCGTTGTACAGTTTGAGTTCGTTTCGTTCCATTTCCATGCGACAGCCCTCATATTATATGTGCTCCGGCTCATGAATACCGGCTGCCGGCAAAACCGGCGTGGAGCTTCATCAGCGCTTTCAGATAAGTATAAAAAGCGGATTCCGGCATGTCAAGATTGAGACATCGGAATCCTGTTACAGGTTTTTGAAAAACTCTTGACAAGTTTTTGTTCAACTCGTACCATGGAAGTGAACTTTATGAGATAATTCACACAACCATGTATATAAGCTGCGCGCTGCTCCGTTGCCAAAGCAACTCCCGCATCGCGTATATACTAAGCAAAGATGATGTCAGGAGGATGGTTATGTATACAAATACAGGGACCGGCACCCTTCAAAATACAGAGGACAAGAGATATAAGGACACATTTCTGAAGTTTATCAGACTTCCGGAGCTTGTAAGGGATACATATTCAAGGGCAGCAGTATATGCGGAGAGATTCAATGCGATCTCCCATTATGCAGGGACCGTGCTCAGCATTTTTTTTAGCGGATGGGCATTCAAGGCCATCTCGCTGGATTTTACATATGCCAAGCTGATTTCAGTCATTGTATATTCCTTCTCCATGATTGCGCTCTATACGATGAGCGGAACCTATCATATTACAAACGGGAGGGTCAAGCAGATCTTCCGGGTACTTGATCATTCGACGATTTTCCTTCTGATCGCAGGCTGTTATACCCCGTTTTGTGCGATCTGTCTGTGGGAGTATCCTGTCGGAAAATGGATCCTTGCATTTGAATGGTCCATGGCCATTGCCGGAATCGGGCTGAACCTGAGAAATATGAGTTCACGCTTTGTCAAAGTTTTCAGCCTTACTGCTTATGTGGTCATGGGATGGATGGTGGTATTTGCGATGCGGCTTCTGCTGCTGATATTGCCTGCATCCTGCATTATCTGGCTGGCAGCCGGCGGGGTCTGCTATACAGTAGGTATTATCTTTTATATTTTAGGCAAAAAGAATTTTGTGATGCACTGCATCTGGCATGTCTGGGTGCTGGTTGGCTCAGTTCTGCAGTTTATCAGCATTGCAATGATCCTGTAGGAGTTTAAGGTGATATGAATCTGAAGAAGAAAATTGCCGCAAGCGCTGCTGCCGTGCTGACAGCCGCTTCCGTTGCGGTCGCAGGGCTGTTCGGCTCACCTGCCGAGCTCGTTACGGGCAGGGATCAGAATCCGAAGGCTGCGGTAGAGATGATCGTGGAAACGGCTGATCAGGCGGAAGAAGCGGAGGATATGGACGACAGCGCGGATGAAAAGAAAAAAGGCTTCCGCAATCTGCTGCGGCAGAGGATCCTGAAGATTCCCGTCGTGCTGCGTGCACTGGCCGGCGTGCCGCTCTGGGCACTCGGATGGGCAGTGAGCGGTGCAATGTCCGCTTTGTGGAGCGGGATCCTGAGTCCGGTTTTAAGCGCTGCCCTCGGCTGGATCATTCTGGGCGTCTGCCTTCTGGCGGCGGGAGCGATCACGATTAAACTCCTTTTCCCGGATGTGCCTCTTCGAAAGATCCTGAACAGGGAAAATGTCCTGACAGTTGCAGGAGGAACCGCCCTGCTGGCGCTGCTGTGTTCGGTACTCCCCGTATTCTGGGAGGATTACGGCAGATTTGACGGACTGATCAAATTTGCAGGGGGACTGCTGATCCTTGGGATCCTGATCCTGAAGGCAAAGTTCGGTGCAGGTTCATTTGACCGGGCATACAGTTTGAATTGATGATTGGCATATGAGCTGCGCACTGCTCCCGCATCGCTAACAGATATTTTTCCAAGAGCTTATATATAGCAAAAGATCCGGGTAAGCCGATGAAAGCTTCCCGGACCTTTCTTTTTATGATGTCTTATCCGATCAGTGCGCCGCTGGAGGCAAAGTTATAATTCTTTCCGCCGATCTGGACGGTTCCCGTGACCATGGAGCCCATCGGACCGCCTGCATTCGGATTGAGATAGTAATAGACGCCTCTGTCGTTAAGCCAGCCTGTGACCATGCGGCCGAAGGTGCCGTCATGATTCTGATTCATGTAATACCAGCGTCCGTCGCTGTCCTGGATCCAGCCGCTTCTCATCACGCCGGTAGACGGATCGCAGTAATACCAGTTGCTTCCGTCAAAGAGCCAGCCCTTGACGATCGTTCCGTTGCTGTAGTAATACCAGTTGTCACCGGAGCCCTGCCAGCCGAATACATTGACATTGGCAGCCGGAGCTACAGCAGAGCCGCCGGACGGGCCGGAAACGGAACCGGTCGAGGTGCCTGTACCCTGATTGAGGTCATCCCAGACGGTATAATTATAGAAGTATTCTTCTGTATCCATTTTGGAGAGACCGCCGTCAATAAAGACCCAGGGGCTCGGTGCCACATTCGTGTTGCTGCCGAGAGTGCCTGCTGCGCGGATCGCGATCCCGCGGATGTAGCAGGATTGCTTGGAAGAATCGCTGCCCTTGTACTGCTTGTTGTAATTGGCCACGGAGATATAGGAATTGGTCGTTGTGCCGGATTTGGTCTTATATTCGCCGTTCTGGTCTACATAACCGATCACATACTCGATCTTCGGCGCGCCGTTTTTATTGAAATTCAGCGTGCCTTCGCGGCCTTCCGTTTCTGAATTGGACTTGCTGCCCTTGATCTTGTCAAATGTTGTGACATATTCCGGTGCAGCGAGCTGAATGTACGGATACGCGCGGAAGCGGATCGTGAAAAAGGCATTATCGTTGCTGTCAGTGGTTTTTCTTGTCAGCTCCGTGATGCAGCTGCCGGATACGTTGACGGAATTTGCTGCCGGGAAGTAGTAGCCTCTTCTTGCAGAAAGCGTCATCGTGTAGGTCAGGGGCGTTTTGCCGGTTGCCGAAGCGGTGTCGCCGGTGCAGCTGAAATCGCTGACGTCAAACATACCGTTGTCAACAAAGCTGATCGTCGGCTCATTGTAGCCTTCGCTGATCGCGGAATCACCCGAGATCGTATAGGTGAAATTCACGGAAGTGATCGCCGTAGCCGCGAAAGCGGTCATGGAGAGTACCGCACTCATCAGAAGGCCTGTTCCGAAAAGTTTAAATCCTTTCTTGATCATAACTGAATCCTTTCGTATATAGTAACTGCTTATGCTTTGTACAATTTCCGCTGTTGGGCTGTTTGTCTGTTTCTGTCTGAATTGTAAAAAAAAATACCCCGGATATCAATAAACAAGGGATAAAGGTTCCCTTAAGATAAACGGGGAAAATGCAAACAAAAATAAAAAAGTCGAAAGAAAAACGGACGAAAAACAGAATACGATGGTAAGGTTTGATCAGCCGGGGCCGGCAGCAGGGAGACCGATCCCTGACAGCGGCTGTTTCTGAAGATATTCCAACACCTGCGCTTCGGAATGAAGGGCGGAAACCGCGCCGCGTCCGGTAAGCGAAACGGAGGCGCAGGCAGAAGCAAAAACCGCAGCATCCCGCAGCTTATCGCCGCGGACCAGCCTGTGGATCAGTCCCGCTGCAAAGGTATCGCCCGCCCCGATACCGTCCACGACTTCAGCCGGAAATGCAGGCAGCCGGAAATCCGGGCCATCTTCCGGTGAAATATAGCAGCCACGTTCGGACATCTTGATAATCACGTTGCGGACGCCGAAGGAATGAAATACTGCGGCTGCCTCTGCAGGATCGCTGCAGCCGGTATAGTACTCGGATTCCGTTTCGTTGGGCGTCAGGTAATCTGCGAGTGCGAGGGTATTGGCATATTCCTTCAGGATGGGTGAGGTGCCTTTTGGCAGCTTAGTATCCATCAGCAGCCTTGCGCCGGCAGCTTTTGCCGCAGATGCGAAGCGGAAGCATACCTCCGGATCCAGAAACGGCGGACGGAACAGGCTTCCCATAGTCACAAAAGAGATTCTGCAGTCTGCGGGAACAGAAGGAGAAAAGCCGGTAAGTGCATGGACCCTTGAGACCCTGCTTTTGCGGTTTCCGGTCTCATCTACCGCAAGGAGAGACACGGGCGTACGGCCTGCATAGCTTTCAGGCATGATGCGGAATCCGGCTTCCCGGGCAGCTATGCGCAGAATGTTTCCCGCGTGATCCTTACCGACGGCTGCATTTAAATAAACCTCGTTCCCGAGTACTGCAAGCGCGCTGGCTTCATTGAAGGCCTCGCCGCCCGGACTTAATGCAATATCCTCCGCGACATCGGCGTCATTCCCTGTTATAATACAGTCGATCATGGCTGATCCGGCACAAACGATCATAAATGATTACCTCATAATAAATAACTGAAAGGAAAAAATAGATGAAAGCAGTTGTTACAAGAGTATCCGAAGCTTCCGTTACCATTGAAGGCGCGGTCAGGGGCAGCATCGGTAAAGGTTATCTGGTCCTGTTGGGCGTCGGTCCGGAAGATACTGAAGCCGAAGCCATCCGCCTTGCCAGGAAGATCTGCAATCTGAGGGTGTTCGAGGATGAAGCCGGCAAAATGAATCTTGATCTCAACGCTGTAGGAGGAGAGCTTCTGATCATTTCCCAGTTTACGCTCTACGCGGACCTCGGCGGCAGGCGGCCGGGATTCTCCCATGCCGCAAAGCCGGATCAGGCGATCCCGCTATATGAGAAATTCAAGGCGGCTTGTGCTTCCGAAGGGTTCCATGTGGAGTGCGGCGAATTCGGTGCGGACATGAAGGTTGCATCTGTAAATGACGGCCCCGTCACGCTGATCTTCGATACGGCGGTCCTGTGATTTTTAACGGGAGTCCGTCCTGACTGCAGACCGTCATAAATTCAGTCGTCTCCGAAGGTCGGCAGATGGGACAGCACATTCATAAACTCACCGTTACCCTTCATGATCCGGTCGGAGATCCTGCGCCGCTTTGGATACTTGCCTGACTTATAATTATCGATCACGATCTCATATCGCTCACAGGCCTTTGCGACTGCATCCTCCCAGGAAATATACAGCTCCTCGGCAGCATGCTCTCCGACACGCTTCATCATCTCGCGATTGCTGCAAAGCTGGTACAGCTTCACAGCCAGAGAAGATGCGGTCTCGGAAATGAAAAACCCGTTCCGGTCTCCGGAAACGCCTTCGGCAGCACAGCTGCCGGCCACAAGCACGGAAGGCAGGGAGCAGGAGGCCGCTTCACGGACGACAAGACCGTTGGTGTCATAGGTGGACGGAAAAAGGAACAGGTCCGCCCTGCAGTACCAGGCGCGGATCTGGTCGCGGTCCTTGACGGCGCCGGTAAAGATAACCTTATCGTCAAGGCCGAGACTGGTCACATAGGCCCTGACCGCGTCGAAATCCGCCCCGTTGCCGACAAAAACCATACGGAAATCTACATTCTGGGATTTCAGACCCTCAAGCGCGTCAATGATCAGTCTGAGGCCCTTGTACCAGAAGATGCGGCCGACAAAGAGAAATACCGGGATTTCCGGCGGCAGGTCATATCCTCCGGTGACTTTCTGAATTGCGCTGTCAGACACCCTTCCCCGCGGCAGATCCACACCGTTCGGCATGACGATGTAGTCCCCCTTAAAGCCGAGGGATTTGAGATTATCTCCGGCTCCGCGGCTTACGGTCCAGACTTCGTCGCAGGAATTGATATTGGAAATCATGATCTTAATGACATTGCCCGAAAGCTGTTTGCTCTTAAATGCCTTCAGGATATCAACGTCATACTTGGTATGATAGGTCATCACGACAGGAACCTTCAGGAGTCCCCTGAGTTCGCGGGCCAGAAACAGAGCGGCTGCGGGACAGTGGCAGTGCATCAGCTCCACCTTCTCATCCTTCATTCGCTTGGTAAGCGTCGGAGAGAACGGGATCCCGGCCATATAGCCGATAAACCAGCGCGCATCCAGGCTCGCGTAGCGCAGCACCGGAAACGGAAACTGTTCATCATTTTTCTCATCAATGTCAGGCGTGACGACCAGGGAGTGACCGTGCTTCTGTTCAATGATCCTTGCATAGTTGGCGACTGTATTGGAAACCCCGTCAATCTGGGGCGGAAAAGAATCGTTCATCAGACAGATTGTGTGCTTCATCGGAATTCTCCTTAAACTTCATACCAACTTCGTTGGCACTACGTATACATGAGCTAACGCACACATGGAATGAGCGCTCGCTCAGCTCGTTGCATTCCATAGTGAAAGTAGCGCTCAAGCATCGCCTGCGGCTCGCTTTCGCTGACTTTCATAGTAATTGGAATGTTTCCTTGCAATTTTAATATAAATCCATTATAAAGATAAGGTACTTTTCACAAAAGTCAAGAAATCCGGGAGGGGTGTGCACGTTTTGAAAATATACTGGCAGCTGTTTATGGCGTTTTTCCGGATCGGAGGCCTGACATTCGGCGGAGGTCTGGCACAGCTTCCGATGCTGAAATACGAGATCGTACAGAAATACCATTGGCTCGAGGAACCGGAACTGATCGACATTTATGCGATCGGGCAGTGTACCCCGGGCATTATTGCAATCAATACGGCAACCTACGTAGGCTACAAAAAGGCCGGTGTGATGGGAGGCATTGTCGCGACGATCGGCATGGTTACGCCGTCCCTCGTCATTATTACACTGGCGGCGCTCTGCCTGCAGGCAATTATTGACAATGTGTGGGTCCAGCATGCCATCATGGGGATACGTGCAGTCGTGTGCGCCCTGATGCTGAATACCGTCTATACGCTGGGGAAAAAGACACTGAAGGGAAAATTTGCCTGGATCATAGCAGCGTTTTCCTTTGCAGCAGCATTTTTCTTCCATGTTCCGACCGTGGCGATCGTTATTGCGGCTGCCGTGATCGGCATTATCTATAATGTATATATAGTCGGGAGGAATGCGGCATGAGCGATCTGGTATTACTTTTTCTGGAGTTTATGAAGATCGGTCTCATTGCAGTCGGAGGGGGTCCCGCAACGCTTCCCTATCTGATGGAACTGACCGAAAAATATGACTGGTATACGATGGAGGACCTGACCAATATGATCGCGGTCAGTGAATCCACACCGGGACCGCTGGGACTGAATATGGCCACCTATGCGGGCTTCAAGACACTCGGCACCTTTGGCGGCATCGTGTCCACCGCGGGACTTGTCATTCCGAGTATTATCATTATCTGCCTGATCGCCAAGTTCCTTGAGGATTTCAATGAGAATAAGTTTGTCAAGGGCGCCTTTGCCGCAATCAGGCCGGCAGTATGCTCCATCATTGCAGCCAGTGTTTATACCGTCTGCAAGGTGTCGATGTTTTCCTATCAGGACGGGGTTTACGAACCGATCCCGAAGATCCTGGCCCTGTGTGTAATTGTTTTCGTCCTCCTGCAGGTCAAAAAGCTGCAGAAGCTCCACCCGGCTTTCTGGCTGCTGGCTGCGGCCATCATCGGGATCGTGTTCCGCTTCTGAGCGGTCGGGAAAATGTGCGGGTCTATCCGCATTAGAATAAAAAATCAGCATTCATAATTGATACCGGAGGTATTTATGTCAGATACAGCTTTTTTTGAGGAGATGGAGGCACGTATCCCGCACGGACAGGTCAGGACCAGATTTGCACCGTCCCCGACGGGATATATGCACGTGGGTAATTTGAGGACCGCGCTTTATACTTATCTGATCGCAAAGCATTCAGACGGCGTCTTCATTCTCAGAATTGAAGATACGGATCAGTCCCGCCAGGTCGAAGGAGCGGAAGAAATCATTTATCATACCCTTGAGGAATGCGGGCTCAGGCATGATGAAGGCCCGGATATCGGCGGCCCGGTAGGACCTTATATCCAGACCGAGCGCCGTTCCCTGTATGGTAAATATGCCAAAATGCTTGTGGGCAGGGGCCATGCTTATTACTGCTTCTGCGATAAGACCGAGTCAGAGGAGGACAGCGGCGAGTTTGAGCGCGCTGACTGCCCCTGCCGATCCCTGGATCCTGCGGAAGCTCTGAAGAGAGCCGAAACGGAGCCTTATGTGATCCGCCAGAAGGTGCCGCATGAGGGCACAACGACCTTCCACGATGCCTCTTTCGGGGATATTACGGTGCCGAATGATTCTCTTGATGATCAGGTGCTTCTGAAGAGGGATGGGCTTCCTACCTATAATTTTGCAAATGTTGTGGATGACCATCTGATGGGCATCACCCATGTCGTGCGCGGCAGCGAGTACCTTGCGTCCGCTCCGAAATATAACCTTCTTTACGAGGGCTTCGGATGGGAGATTCCGGAATATGTGCACTGCTCTCCGGTTATGCGCGATCAGCAGCACAAGATGTCAAAGCGCCATGGAGATCCATCCTATGAGGATCTGCGCAGAGACGGCTTCCTGACGGATGCGATCCTCAACTATGTCGCGCTGCTCGGCTGGTCACCGAAGGGCGAGCTGGCGGAAAAAGAGTTCTTTACAATGAAGGAACTTTCCGAAGCTTTTGATATTGCGGGCATCTCCAAGTCACCGGCGATTTTCGACATTGAAAAACTGAAGTATTTCAATGCCCAGTACATTCGCAATATGACGCCGGAAGCGTTCAGCAAGGCTGCGGAGCCCTATATCCGCCAGGCGGTAAAAAATGAAGCGTATTCCGTCTCGAAAATTGCTGCACTGCTGCAGAACCGGACCGAGAAGCTGACGGATATCCCGGAAAAACTGGATTTCTTTGATGAACTGCCGGAATATGAGACCGAATTCTACACCAATAAGAAATCCAAGACCAATGCTGAGAATTCCCTGGATGTGCTGAAACGCATGCTCCCGATCCTGGAAGGACTTGAAAACTGGGATGAGGAGACGCTGAAATCTGCATTTACAGGACTGGCAGAGGAAATGGGATGCAAGAATGCGACGGTCATGTGGCCGGTACGTATCGCTGTATCCGGCAGGCTTGTGACGCCGGGCGGCGTTGTCGAGATCTGTGATATCCTCGGAAAAGAGGAATCGCTCAGAAGGATCCGGGCCGGGATCGAAAAACTGGAAGCCTGAGACTGATGATTAAATAATATAATGACGATATTCAAAATCTGTATGGGATCACAATGCTTTTACGCATTGTGATCTTATTTTTTTGTTCTATAATAGCAATCGGGACAGGAATTTTAGGTAAAAAAAATTTGTAAGCAAAGTTTTTTTTATGGAATATTAACAATGAAAATGGTAGAATTACTAGGATATCTAGAGTAAGGAGGATAGTAGTCTTGGCAAAAGAAATCATTGATGCAATCAGAAAAGCTGAGACCGCTGCAGCAGAGGGACTTGCCGCTGCCAAAGCGGAAGCTGAAAAGCTGGTCGACGATGCAAAAAGCGAGGCAAAGGCATATTACGATGCCGAGCTGAAAAAAGCCCGTGACGCAGCGGCGGCGAAGGTATCGGATGCAGAGGCTGCTGCCAGCAGGGAGATCAGCGAGGCAGAGGCAAAGGCTGAGGAAGCCAAAGCCGCACTGAAGGCTGCTGCTGCAGGCAAACAGACTGACGCTGTCAAAGCTGTGCTTGACTCGCTGCTTTAAAGGAGAAACCATGAAACTTATTTTAAAATATTCAGGAAGGGAGGGGAAAGCATGTCGAAAGTTCAGATGAAGCGGGTTTTTATCTGCGGTCTTAACTCAGAGAGACAGGAAGCCCTCGATCTTCTTCAGCGTGCCGGAGTCGTGGAGATCACATCCGGAGATCTGGATCAGGACGGACTGAAAACAGTCGATGCCGGTGCAGAACGGGCTGAAGCGGTTCAGAAGTCATCACAGGCAGAGCAGGCGCTCTCTATACTTGATGAGTTTGCGCCGGAAGAGATCGGACTTCTGGAATCTCTGGAAGGCACCAAAGAAATCGGACTTGCTTCATATGACGAACGGTCAGGACATATTGACGAGTACATGTCCAAGGCTGCGGAACTGATCCGGCTTCAGAAGCAGATCGCCGAACACAGATCGGCCATTCCGAAGTGTCAGACGCGGCTCGAGACTCTGAGTGCCTGGAAGGACCTGGATATCCCGCTGGATTTTTCCGGCACGGATAAGACGAAGGTCTTTATAGGCTCCATCGGCCAGGAAGCTGATGCAGCTGCCGTCTACAGTCTGATCCAGGAACAGACGGAAACGGAAGAACCCGTTGATCTGGATGTTACATCTTTCAGCAAGGACAAGATGCTGTCGAGCTTTATGGCAGTCTGCCATGCGGAAGATGCGGAGACGGTGGAAAATGCACTCAGGCGCATCAATTTTGTCAAAGCGCCGTCCAGCACGCTGATACCATCAGAAGAAGCAGAAACTGTCAAAAAAGAGATCACGCAGCATGAAGAAGAGATTCAGAAGCTCGTGGAAGAGGTGAAGACCTATGCGCCGGAAAGGGACAATATCCGGCTCGCGGCGGATTATTACAATCTGCAGGCTGATAAGTATGCAGTCCTGAGCAAACTTCCACAGTCGGAAAATGCCTTTTTTGTCAGCGGATATACACCGGCAGCTTACGCCGATGCGCTTTCCGAAAAGTTCGAAAAGCTCAATGCGGTCGTAGAGATCTCGGATCCCGGAGAGGACGAAGAGATCCCGGTGGCCCTGAAGAACGGATTCTTCTCCGGGCCGATGGAAACTGTCGTAGAGAGCTATTCACTCCCGAACAAATTTGAAATAGACCCGTCAAAGATCATAGCATGCTTCTATTACATTCTGTTCGGACTGATGCTTTCCGATGCGGGTTACGGTCTGATCCTCACGATCGGATGCGGATATGTCCTGCTGAAGGTCAAGAATCTGAAGCCTTCCATGGAGAAGATGATGAAGCTGATGTTCTTCTCCGGAATCTCCACCACATTCTGGGGATTCATGTTCGGAAGCTTTTTCGGAGATGCGGTCAACGTGATCGCAACGACCTTTTTCAACAGACCGGATATTGCGTTCCGGCCGCTGTGGTTTAACTCGATGGACGAGCCGATCCGGCTGCTGTCATTTGCATTCCTGATCGGAATCATTCATCTGTTCACCGGTATGTTCATTAAGCTGTATCAGCTGATCAAGGCCGGACAGATCAAGGATGCGATTTATGATGTAGTCTTCTGGCTGATGTTTGTCGGCGGCGCGATCATCTATCTGCTGTCCATGCAGATGATCGTGGATATGCTCAGTCTGAAGTTTATGCTGAGCCCGGCTGTCGGAAAGGTCGGCGGCATTATCGCGATCCTCGGATGCATCGGTGTTGTGCTGACAGGCGGCAGAGATTCCAAAAACCCGATCATCCGTCTGCTGCTTGGTCTTTACGGAGCTTACGGCATTACGAGCTGGCTGTCTGATATTCTTTCTTATTCCAGACTGCTGGCACTCGGCCTTGCAACCGGATGTATCGCACAGGTATTCAATAAGCTGGGCACGATGCTCGGAAACGGACCTGTAGGAGCGATTTTCTTTATCATCATTTTTGTATTCGGAAATGCGCTCAACCTGGCAATCAATGTGCTCGGCGCATATGTACATACCAACCGACTTCAGTTCGTGGAGTTCTTCGGAAAGTTCTATGAAGGCGGCGGAAAACAATTTGAGCCATTCACTGAAAACACGAAGTATTATTCAGTTAAGGAGGAAATTTAGTAATGGAATTAGGATTATTTTTAGCAGTACTCGGCGCGGGTCTCGCAGCAGGTTTCGCAGGCGCAGGATCGGCAATCGGTGTCGGCATTGCAGGACGCAGCGCAGCTGGCGTTGTAACACAGGAACCGTCTATGTTCTCTAAGGTTCTGATTCTTCAGCTTCTTCCGGGTACACAGGGTATCTACGGACTGCTGATCGGTTTCATCGTACTCAGCCAGGTAGGCATCCTCGGCGGTGAGATCCCGTCACTCTCCAAGGGACTGATTTATTTCGCAGCATGCATGCCGATGGCAATCGGCGGATTCCTTTCCGGCATTTCCCAGGGACAGTGCTCCAGCTCCGCAATCGGACTGGTAGCAAAGAGACCTGACCAGTTCGGTAAGGCAATGATCTTCCCGGCAATGGTCGAGACCTATGCGATCCTTGCACTTCTGATCTCCATCCTTTCTATTTTCGGTATCCCGGCAAGCATCTGATAATGCTGCAGCAGGATCAGGATGATGAAAAAGAACAATAGGAAAGGACAGATCAATGAGCGGACTTGAAAAAATAGTCGGCCGCATTTCCCAGGAGTCTTCAGGTAAGGCGGATGCGATCCTGAAGGAAGCAAAGGCAAGGGCTGAAGCGATCCTTGCGGATAACCGGAAGAAGACCATGGAAGAATGCGGCAGAATCGAGAAAAAAGCCGAAGCCCAGGCACGCGGCATTGCGGAAAGAAGCAAGGCATCGGCAGAACTGAAATCCAAACAGATTCTTCTTTCCGGCAAACAGGAAGCAATGAATGATACGATCAGACTGGCAAAGGAAAAGCTTGCCGGACTGTCTGATCAGGAGTATACGGACTTCTTCGTAAAGCTGTTCCAAAAGCATGTACCGGCTCAGGACGCAGTACTGAAGCTCGGCAAAAAGGATCTTGGAAGATTCTCCGGGGAGACCCTGGATGCGCTGACAGCTGCTGCAAAGGCAGCGGGCTCCAATCTGACGATATCCAAGGATGCGGCGGATATCAGGGACGGTTTCGTGCTTGATTTCGGCGGAGTTGAGGAAAACTGTACATTTGACGCGCTTTTCGATCAGAATATCGACGATTTGCTGGATAAGGTGAAATCAATATTGTTTGCGTAACAGCAGGAGGTCAGCATGACAAATACATATGTAGATAAAAGCTATGCATATGCTGTTGCGCGGTTAAGACATGCAGAATTAAAACTTCTTGACGGGGCTTTTATGGAACAGCTCATTTCTGCAAAGACCACGGAGGATGCTGTCAGGATCCTGAAAGACAGGGGCTGGGGCAGCGAGGATTCGGATGATCTTGATGAGATGTTCCGCCAGGAAACGGAGAAGCTCTGGAACTACGTGGATGAAATCGTTCCGGATCTGAATGTATTTAATGTATTCAGGCTTCAGAATGATTTCAACAACCTCAAGGCTGCACTGAAAGCATCTGTGATGGATACGGATTATCCGGGCATCTATGCGGAGAACGGCACACTGCCGGCCGAGATGATCCGGAATGCTGTCAGCACCAGGTCTTACAAGACGCTGCCGGTATCCATGTCAGAGATTGCCGAAAAGGCACATGAGGTCTTTCTGAGGACCGGTGACGGACAGCTTTGCGACATCATGGTCGACAAGGCCTGCCTGGAAGCAATCAGGGAAGCCGGATTGGAGACAGGAGACAGCTTTATCGGAGAATACGCAGAGCTGAAGACTGCCGCATCCGACATCAAGATCGCGATCCGCGCCTGCCTGACCGGAAAGGACAGAGATTTTCTGAATATGGCGCTCGCAGAGAGCGGCATCCTTTCGGTTGGCGGATTGACCTCGGCTGCTTTGAGCGGAGAGGATGCAATCGGCGCATTTCTCGCAAGCACGGATTTTGCCGGGGCAGTACAGGAACTCAAGAAGTCGCCTGCAGCATTTGAACGCTGGTGTGACAACCTGATCACGGACAGGATGGAGTCCATGCATTATGAGGCATTCGGACCCGGGCCTATCGCAGCGTATATCATAGCCAGAGAAAATGAGATCAAATCAGTAAGGATCATTCTTGCCGGCAAGCAGAACGGTTTTCCGGCGGAAATGTTAAGGGAAAGGGTGCGTGATACTTATGTATAAAATAGCAGTGATCGGCGACCGTGACAGCATTTACGGTTTCGGCGCCGTCGGACTTGAACCTTTTCCGGTTACTGATACGGAGGAAGCGGCTGAAAAGCTGAAGACTCTCGTGGAAGGCAATTATGCGGTCATTTATATTACCGAAGAGCTTGCGGAGAGACTGGAGCGGGAGATCAATTACTATTCGGAAAGAAGGCTTCCCGCAATCATTCAGATCCCGGGCGTTTTCGGCAATACCGGCAAGGGCCTGAAGGCCGTAAAGAAGTCGGTGGAGCGCGCGGTAGGCTCAGATATCATTTTCGGAAATGACTAGTTTTTGATGGAAAGGTAAGTATAAACATGAGTAAAGGTGTTATCAAAAAAGTAGCCGGACCTCTGGTTATTGCCAAAGGAATGCGCGACGCCAGCATTCGTGACGTGTGCCGTGTATCCGACAAAAACCTGACCGGAGAGATCATTGAGATCCACGGGGACGAAGCGTCGATCCAGGTCTATGAGGAAACGTCCGGACTCGGCCCGGGCGAGCCTGTAGAATCCACCGGCGTTCCGATGTCCGTAGAACTCGGCCCCGGCATCATCAGCAGTATTTATGACGGTATTCAGAGACCGCTTGAGAAAATCGTAGAACAGACAGGATCCAATCTGCTTCAGAGAGGCGTATCGGTTCCATCCCTTGACAGAGAGAAGAAATGGCATTTTGTACCGACGGTCAAGGCAGGCGACAAGGTCGTTTACGGCGACGTGATCGGAACCGTACAGGAGACGGATGTTGTTCTTCACAAGATCATGGTGCCGAAGGATGCGGACGGAGAAGTGAAGGAGATCGCAGAGGGCGATTTCACAGTGACTGAAGATATCGCTGTGATCGCAACGGAAAAGGGCGATAAAAAGGTCCAGCTGATGCAGAGATGGCCCGTACGTACGGGAAGACCCTATAAGACCAAGCTCAGCCCGGATATGCCGCTGATTTCCGGCCAGCGTGTCATCGATACCATGTTCCCGATCGCTAAGGGCGGTGTTGCAGCTGTTCCGGGACCGTTCGGTTCAGGTAAGACAGTTGTACAGCATCAGCTTGCTAAATGGGCTGATGCGGAAATCGTGGTTTATATCGGCTGCGGAGAGCGCGGAAATGAGATGACCGACGTTCTGAACGAGTTCCCAGAGCTGAAGGATCCGCGTACCGGAAAGTCCCTGATGGAGAGGACCGTCCTGATTGCAAACACTTCGGATATGCCGGTTGCGGCACGAGAAGCATCTATTTACACAGGCATCACCATTGCGGAGTACTTCCGTGATATGGGTTATTCCGTTGCACTGATGGCAGATTCGACTTCCAGATGGGCAGAGGCTCTTCGAGAGATGTCAGGACGTCTGGAGGAAATGCCGGGTGAAGAAGGTTATCCTGCATACCTGGGTTCCCGTCTGGCTGAGTTCTATGAGCGTGCCGGACGTGTTATCTGTCTTGGCTCAGAGGGCCGCGAGGGTGCACTTTCGGTTATCGGTGCGGTTTCTCCTGCAGGCGGCGATATTTCGGAGCCCGTTACACAGGCAACGCTTCGTATCGTCAAGGTATTCTGGTCACTGGATGCGGGACTTGCATATAAGAGACATTTCCCGGCAATCAACTGGCTGACCTCATACAGTCTGTATCTTGACTCTGTGGAGCCGTATTTTGACAAGACAGTCGCTGAAGACTGGTCAGCTCTGCGCGGCAGAATGATGGGACTTCTGCAGGATGAGTCGGAGCTGGAAGAAATCGTTAACCTGGTCGGTATGGATGCGCTTTCCGCACCCGACCGCCTGAAGCTGGAAGCAGCACGCTCCATCCGTGAGGACTATCTGCATCAGAATGCATTCGACGATGTCGATACCTATACTTCACAGAAGAAGCAGCATATCATGATGACCCTGATCCTGGACTACTATGACGAGGCAGGCAGAGCGCTTGCACAGGGAGCAAAGGTCAATGACCTGATTTCGATCCCGTGCCGCGAGGCCATCGGACGTTTCAAATATGTTGCTGAAGACCAGATCGAAGAGGAATATGCAAAGATCGTGGAAACTCTGAAGAAAGAGTGCGCGGATGCCGTTGCAAGAAAGGAGGCTTTCTAAATGCCTAAGGAGTATAGAACCATACAGGAGGTCACGGGACCTCTGATGCTGGTCAAAGGCGTTGAGAATGTAAAATATGACGAGCTTGGCGAGATCGAGCTTGCAGACGGAACAAAACGCCGCTGCAAGGTCCTTGAGATCGACGAGGGCAACGCCCTGGTACAGCTTTTCGAAGCTTCCACAGGTATTAACCTGGAATCCTCCAAGGTCAGATTTTTCGGAAAGAGCCTGACGCTCGGCGTTTCGGAGGATATGCTCGGCCGTATGTTCGACGGCATGGGCAGAGCCATTGATGACGGTCCCGAGATCATTCCGGATGCAAGAATGGATATCAACGGCCTGCCGATCAACCCGGCAGCACGTGCGTATCCGTCCGAGTTCATCCAGACCGGCGTTTCCGCAATCGACGGACTGAATACACTGGTCAGAGGCCAGAAGCTTCCGATCTTCTCCTGCTCCGGCCTTCCGCATGCCAATCTGGCAGCGCAGATCGCGCGTCAGGCAAAGGTCCGCGGAACGGACGAGCAGTTCGCCGTTGTATTCGCAGCAATGGGTATCACCTTCGAGGAAGCGAGCTTCTTCATGAACTCCTTCCGTGAGACCGGTGCAATCGACAGAGCGGTTATGTTCCTGAACCTGGCAAACGACCCGGCGGTAGAAAGAATTTCAACTCCGCGAATGGCTCTGACTGCTGCAGAATATCTTGCATTTGAAAAGGATATGCACGTCCTGGTCATTCTGACGGATATTACAAACTATGCGGACTCCCTTCGTGAGATCTCCGCAGCCCGCAAGGAGGTTCCGGGACGCCGCGGATATCCGGGCTACATGTATACCGACCTTGCCAGCCTGTATGAAAGAGCAGGACGTCAGCTTGGCCGCAAGGGCTCCATTACCATGATCCCGATCCTGACCATGCCGGAAGATGACAAGACCCACCCGATCCCGGATCTGACCGGATATATTACCGAAGGACAGATTATGCTCGGACGTGATCTCTACAGAAGAGGCATTCAGCCGCCGATCGATGTACTGCCGTCCCTGTCCTGACTGAAGGATAAGGGTGTCGGCGAGGGCAAGACACGTGCAGACCACGCAAGTACCATGAACCAGCTCTTTGCGGCATATTCCAGAGGTAAGGATGCAAAGGAACTGATGGTCATCCTCGGTGAGGCAGCTCTTTCCGATATGG
>JAFUAE010000039.1 GCA_017460845.1 Lachnospiraceae bacterium | reverse complement strand
TGAAGACCAACACTCGGATCGGTACCGATCAGGAACGGACGAATATACAGGGAGCATCCGTCGCTATGCGGACACCAGTCCTTATCCAGAGAAATCAGAGTCTTAACTGCCTCTACAAACTCATCGACCGGAACAGGCGGAAGTCCGAGACGCTCAGCGGAATTGTACATACGCTTTGCATTTTCCTCGGGTCTGAAGAGCTGGACATGTCCTTCAGCCGTACGATAAGCCTTCAGGCCTTCAAATACTTCCAGCGCATAATGGAATACGGTTGCAGCCGGATGCAGGTCGATCGTACCGAACGGAACGATCCTTGCGTCATGCCATCCGTTCACATCGTCCCAGTCATAAAGGAACATGTGATCCGTAAATACTTTTCCGAACCCGAGCTTTGACTCATCTGTCGGCTTCGGGGCCGGATTCTGGGTTTTCGTGATCTTGATCTCCATGAAAAACAAACCTTCCTTCCTATGGCGAATATAAGCATAAGCTAAAACAAAATTAAAAGTTATTATATCCCCTGACTATGAATTGTCAAGATAAGGAATGAAGAAAACATCCAAATTCCGACATAATTATTCGTCTCATTTTCACAAAAAAAGAACCGTTTCTGTGTCATTTTTCGGACATCTGAAACGGTTCCGATTTTCTAAAATTGAATAATAATTCTATTTCCTGCCGTCAATGACTTTGAAAGGAAGCCTGTCAAAAATATCCTTCTGCGCATCGACTCCCGGGAAGACCTCCGTCAGCGTCAGTCCCTCGGGCTTGAGTTCAAATACGCAGCGTTCCGTAACATAAATGACATGCTGTCCGTTCCTGATAGCCCGCTCTCCGGAAAAGCTGATACTGCGCACCTTCTCGACGATCTTCGGAATGCTGCCTTCCTGCAGAATCTTTACCTTGCCGTCTTCTTCCACGACATTCAGACCCTTGGTATTAAAGGTCAGGCAGAACACAACATTGTGAGTCGCCGAGGTGATATTGCCGAATCCGCCGATTCCGGACGCCTGGTCAACGCCCCTGTGGGAATTGACATTTCCATACTGGTCCATCTCAAGGCCGCCCATGAAACAGATATCCAGGCCGCCGCCGTCATAGAAATCGAACTGGCTTGCCATATCGCAGATCGTACCGGCGCCGATCATCGCGCCGAAATCCAGGCCGCCTGCCGGAAGGCCGCCCATGCCGCCGCACTCCACCGTCAGCGTAAGATCCTGCAGAATTCCGCCTGCGGCAGCATATTTGCTGACCATTTCCGGAATGCCGATCCCGATATTGACGATGTCGCCGCGCTTGAGTTCCTTAACCGCACGCTTACCGATAATATTCGCAGAAAAATCAGCCCTTGCCTTTCCGCCTTTCGCGCTCTCCCTCTCGAGACGGTTGTACCAGTACTGCATATGGGTAGGCGGAACGTGGATATCGCCTGACAGCGTATTTTTCGCATCGCTGTTTTCCTCAGGCTCGCAGACTACGACAGCATCCACCAGAGCGGCCGGAATAATGACATCCCTCGGCCTGCTGAAATCATGCCGCACCCTGTCGACCTGAACGATCACGGTACCCTTATTGCGCTTTGTAAGCTGGGCGATCGACAGCGCATCGATGGTGCAATATTCATCCTCAAAGGAAATATTGCCGTATGCATCCACACTGGTTGCTTTGATGATGGCAATGTCAAAGGCGGGAAGCCTGTACTTCAGATATTCTTCCCCGTCCACCTCCACGACCTTGACCAGCGTGTCATCATGGGAAATGCTGTTGAGCGCCGGGCCCTCTACTCTGGGATCCGCAAAAATCCCCAGGCCGACCTTGCTCAGATATCCGTCATGGCCGCCCGCCTGCGCCCTCATACAATGGGACATCGGGCCAAGCGGCAGGTTATATGCCTCAAAGCGGTCCTCAAGCACGAGCCTCTTGGTGCTGGGCATCGCGCCGTAATGACCGCAGATAATGCGGCTTACCGCTCCTTCCCTGATATAGTTCTCTGCGGAACGGTTCGGATCAAAGGTACCGAATCCGGATGCCGAAACCAGGGTCAGGTCCTTGGGATGGCCGGTCTCCCGGAAGCTTTCTGTAATCGCATCATGAATCTTTTCCGGGTTAGCAATACCGACGAAAGAATTCAGCCCGATGACTGCCCCGTCTTTGATCAGGGAAACGGCCTCGCGGGCTTCCATAATATGAAACATTTGGGGTCCTCCTGTTAAATAGCTGTCATCACTAAGCGTATCTGCTCCCTGCGGGTCACCCCGTGCGTGCACTCGCGGGAGCACGTCATTTTCAAAAAGCGAGCCTTATCTGCCCAGATAAATGGACTGTTTCGCCAGGATCAGCTGGCACATCAGATCATTATACGGCGTCGGGACATTATATTCCCTTCCGAACTTGGAGACTGCTCCGTTGATGATCTTGATCTCGGTCTCTTTCTCACGGCTCACATCCTGGAGCATGGAGCAGCGGTTTGTTCCCGTATCGATCGCAACCTGGAATGCATGCTTCATCTCAGCTTCCCGGTCGAGCTTGCATCCGCTGGCGATTGCGACAGTGATCGCCTCGTCCACCATTAATCTCGCAGCCTCATGTCCGTACTTGTTGTCATTGACAAAGATATTCTGGACATCAAGAAGTGCGCAGATAGCGTTGACGGCCACATTGACAAAGACCTTGTGCCAGATGACCTCCATGACGTTATCCATGACTTCCACATCAAATCCGGCCTCTCTCAGAGCTGCGGCAGCCTTGTGCGCTTTCTCCAGCGGCGCCTTCAGTGTGCCTACGAAGGTCGTACCTGATCCGGTGTGCTTCACATGTCCCGGTTCAATTCCCATGGAACCGAAGGAGGTATTGCCGATCACGATCTGATCCTCCGGAACGACCTTTGCGATCTCGTCATAGTTTCCGATGCCGTTCTGCAGAGTCATGACAATGGTATCCGGTCCGATCATCGGAAGCGCATTTCTGCAGGCGTCCTCCAGGAACATATATCTGACGAATACGATGAGAATGTCAACGACGCCGATCTCCTTTGGATCCGTCGAAGCCATCGCCGGCCTGAAGGCAACCGTCTCTCCGTTTCCGATGCCCGGAACGCACTCATCGATCAGGATGCCGTTCTTTTTTACAGCCTCGATGACCGGCGGGAAGGTATCTACAACACAAACCTCATGGGCCTTGGAAAGATAACCTGCATAAATGCTGCCGATCGCGCCGCAGCCCAAAAATCCTATTTTCATAGCTCAAGCCTCCTCTTTTAGAGTACCGGCGGCGTCGCGCAGAACATGGCAGTAGCCGTCCGGTCCGAATGATTGTAAATATTATGCGGTGTATTGCTGCGAATATAAATACTGTCGCCCTTTTTCAGAATATGCGTTTCTTCCACGCAGTCCACGGTGATTTCGCCGTCCATGACGAAAACGCACTCCTCCGCCATCGAATGGCTCAGATGAACATCATTGGTCCATTTTCCGGGCTCCAGCGTGAATTCCACGATCTCGAGCATCGGGCTCTGGCCTTCGTTGCCGCCAAACGGCGTCAGGTATTCATATTCGATTCCGCTTTCCTTAAAGCGGAGCGATTTCCTCTTGTCTTTCCGCACGACGTAGGTATGCGTGAGGTCGTCTTCCAAAAACGCATAGACCGGAACCTGCAGCACCTGTGCGATCTTCCTCAGAGAGGAAATGGACGGTTCCGTAAGATTTCGCTCCATTTGGGAAATGTAACCGGCCGTAAGCCCGCTGGCATCAGCAAGCTGTTCCAGCGTGATATTCCTGCTTTTCCGGTTTTCCCTGACCTTATCTCCAATCAAAACTGGTCCGCCCTCCCGTTAACTGAAAGCTCCGGGGCCCGCAGGGACTCCGGAGCTTACTTTTTGGATACGTATATCCCATGCGATGAATCTCATATATAAGCTGCGTGACACTCCGTGCTCCGCACTCCCGTGTCACTCAACAAGCATTCGCAACTCGTCCCGCTCGCGCTGCTCGCGTGCCTTTATTGCTCATACTTGTTGCCTTGGCAAATGTCCTGAAAAAAGAAAGCGAGCTTTCTTTTTTCGTCCATTTGCCAAGAGCTTATGCACTACGTTATTCTGTTTTGCCCGGTCCGTAAACAGACGGGATCTCAACAGCCTTGTTAAAGCTGAATTCCGGAGTCGGGAACTCGCCGCTGATCGTCTCTGCATGGAACTGGTTCAGGCCCTTGATCATCTCCTCACGGATATGTGCAAACTGCTTTACGAACTTCGGCTTGAAATCGCCGTACATGCCGAGCAGATCCTGGGTAACAAGAACCTGGCAGTCAACATCCGGGCCTGCACCGATACCGAGGATCGGAACCTTGACTTCCTGCTGCATAGCCTTTGCCACAACACTCGGAACGCACTCCACGACGATGGAGAAAACGCCTGCATCCTGAAGAATCTTTGCATCCTCGATCAGCTTTCTTGCAGACTCCGGGGTACCGCCCTGAACCTTGAATCCGCCGAAGGAGGTTGCGGTCTGCGGTGTCATGCCGATATGTCCCATAACATTAACACCCGCCTTGACAATGGCACGGATGGTATCCGCTCTGTCTGCTCCGCCTTCCAGCTTGATGCAGTCTACGCCTGTTTCCTTGACGAGACGGATCGCATTGCGGACAGCGTCTTCCGCACTGACCTCATAGCTTCCGAAAGGCATGTCGCCGATGATAAACTTATCAGGAGCGCCCTTTACCACAGCCTTCGCATGATGAATGACATCATCCAGCGTGACCGGAACTGTCGTAGCATAGCCGAGCATGATCATGCCGAGGGAATCTCCGACCAGGATGCATTCCACATCGGAATCATTGATAATGGATGCCATGGTATAGTCATACCCTGTTACATAGCTGAATTTTCTTCCTTCATCCTTGTACTTCTGAAAATCAAGGATCGTCATCTTCTTGCCTGCCATAGTAAATCCTCCTCAATTGATATTTGATTTTCAGGGCTGTCCGGATCGGCAGACTGCCGAGACCATTCGAAATGCAATTCACGCGGTCTTCCGGCTTGTCTATCCTCGAAAAATGCTAAGCACGCATTTTTCTACAGCTATCCTGCGCCATAAGACCTGGAATTGACATTCCTCAGGTCTATGGCATCTGCCAATTACGGACAGCCCTCATTCTAAAAAATGTTCATTAATTACTTGCAGTAGACTTCCAGCGCTGCAATATTCGCCGGAAGGAACTTCGCCTTTCTGCCGGAGAACATCTTCTCCATCTGGTGCATGATCGTATCCTTCCTGCAGCAGTTGGTCTCAACAAGGATCGCACCCAGCATTACGATATTGGCCGCTCTGTCATTGCCCAGCTCCTGCGCTTTCTCATTTGCGGGGATCTCAATGACCTTAACGTCCGTACGGCTGGAGGTTTCCGGAACCATGGAGCTGTTGATGAAAATGCAGCCGCCCGGGTTCACCATGGACTCGAACTTTCTCAGGGAAGGCAGATTCATTGCCACCAGTACATCCGCATCATTGATCAGCGGGCAGCTGATCGGCTTGTCGGATACGATGACCGTACAGTTTGCCGTACCGCCTCGCATTTCCGGACCGTAGGAAGGAAGCCATGTGACTTCATTTCCCTCTTCCATACCTGCTTTTGCTATCATCTGACCGATCGCGAGGGCTCCCTGTCCGCCGCTGCCGGCGAAAAACATTTTCTTTTTCATAATTAAAATCCCTCCGGAGTCTTAAAGTTCTTCACTGGATAATAGGATGCCATTTCATTCTCAACAAACTTCAGCGCATCCTTCGGTGCAAGTCCCCAGTTGGTCGGGCAGGAGCTTAAGAATTCGACAAAGGTGAATCCGAGCTTCGCATCCTGGATCTCAAGAGCTTTCTTAACCACTGCCTTGGCCTTTCTGACATTTGCAGGATTATTGAGCATGACACGCTCAACAAACACAGCGCAGTCGATCTGTGAAAGGATCTCGCACATTCTGAGCGGCATACCTGCCTGCTCAACGGTACGTCCGTCCACGCAGGTGGTAGCCTTCTGTCCGATCAGGGTCGTCGGCGCCATCTGTCCGCCGGTCATGCCGTAAATCGCATTGTTGATGAAGAAGGTCGTGAACTTCTCTCCGCGGTGAGCCGCATGGATGATCTCGCCGGCACCGATGGATGCCAGGTCGCCGTCACCCTGGTAAGTAAATACGACCTTGTCCGGGTGTACTCTGCGGATGCCGGAAGCAATTGCCGGCGCACGTCCGTGTGTGGACTCGCACATATCAATGTTCATGAAGTGATGTGCATTGATGGAGCAGCCGATCGGTACGACGCCGATGGTATTCCCGAGATCTCCTCTTTCCTCAAGGACCTCCATGATAATGCGGTGCGCAATACCATGGGTGCAGCCCGGGCAATAGCTGGTATCAACAGGGAGCATTCCCTCTGTAGGCTTGAATATTGTCTTCATTTATTTCACCTCCTCAAGGGCCTTCAGCGCACGCTCTGCCACCTCAATGGATGACGGAACGATACCGCCGGTACGATTGATCAGTCCGACCGGCCATCTGCCTGCAACTGCCATCTTTACATCTTCGATCATCTGTCCCATGGACAGCTCGGTGGAAATCACGATCTTTGCCTTGCTGCCGATTTCGTCAAATGCCTTCTTCGGGAACGGCCAGAGGCTGATCGGACGGATCATGCCTGCCTTTACGCCTTTTTCCTCGAGCAGCTCGATCGCTTCAGCGCAGATTCTGGACATGGTGCCGAATGCAACGAATACGATCTCCGCTTCGTCAAGGTTCATGGTCTTATAACGGACCAGTTCCTTTTCAGCCTCGGCATATTTCTCAAACAGCATTTCAACATGCTTTTCCAGAACATCCGGCTGGAGTCTCAGGGACTTGACGACATTTCTGCCCTCGTGATTGTTCTTGCCGGTGATCGCCCACGGCTTTTTCTCACGGATCTCTTCGGGAGTAGCAAGACCCTTGTGCGGCGGAAGCTCTACCGGCTCCATCATCTGTCCCAGCATACCGTCTGCAAAAATGATGACCGGGTTGCGGTACTTATCAGCAATATCAAAGCATTCGTAGATCATATCCACGCTTTCCTGGATCGTGGAAGGTGCGAATACCGGGATCTTTGCATCTCCGTTGTAGCCGCCTCTGGTGACCTGGAAATAGTCCGCCTGTCCGGGCTGGATGCCGCCGACGCCGGGGCCGCCTCTGGATACGTTCATTGCAACGAGCGGAACCTCACAGGAGCAGATAAAGCCGAGGCCTTCCTGCATCAGTGCAAGTCCGGGCGAGCTGGTGGAAATAAAGACTCTTCCTCCGCTTGCTGCCGCGCCGTAGGCCATGTTGACGGCTGCAAGCTCTGACTCAGCCTGCACAAACTTGCCGCCCGCCTTGGGAAGCTCATGGCTCATGTACTCCGGAACCTCGTTCTGAGGCGTGATCGGATAACCGAAATAACAATTGCAGCCGCCCCTGATCGCAGCTTCTGCAAATGCTTCATTTCCTTTCATCAATACCTTGCTCATGCCTCTCCCTCCTCTAACTCGAAAATACTGATGCAGCAGTCAGGGCACATGGTTGCGCAGCTCTGACATCCGATGCATTCCTCCTGGTTCGAGATGCCTGCCGGATGATATCCCTTGGCGTTGACCTCAGGATCCAGACAGAGGATCTTCTTCGGGCAGAAGGTAATGCAAACTTCGCATCCTTTGCATTTTTCCTTGTTGAAAAGGACCTTGAATCTTCTTTTCGTTGCCATTTTTTCTCCTCTCCTTTGTATATAAGAGATGTATTATCATCGATTGAACGTTTCAATCTGTGTTCGCTTAAACCTGTTTGTCGAGATAGCTCGCCCGCATATACATGCCGATGCGGAAGATCTCCATGCCGGAAATATCTGTTCCGTAAAGCTCCCGCGCGCCGCCTTCCATCATTGCTTCC
>JAFUAE010000038.1 GCA_017460845.1 Lachnospiraceae bacterium | reverse complement strand
TGCAGGTCTGGCTGTCTGCGGCCCTGGCTGCGGCATGGCTTTGGCTGTGACGCGGTCGTGCACAGCAGCGCTGCGGTTCCGGTAAGGGTGAAATGGCAGTGTAAGAGACTACCGGCCGTCTGGTAACAGAAGGCGCATTGTAAACCCCATCCGAAGCAAGTCCATGAAGAAGCAATATGGCGGCCCGTCATGCTTCGGGTAGGACGCTTGAGGTCTGCGGTGACGCAGATCCTAGATAGATGACCGTTCCAGACATAACCCGGCTTATAGTACCGCTCTATTTTTATGAGGCTGTTTACACAGCCTCTTTTTCTATTTGAATATTTCACAAAAATCCTATTCAATCAAACTGGTTTATGTTATAATTTGCTAGTGTGTCGGAAAATGTACGGCATGTAGTTAACTATACTTTGAAGGGAGCAATATCATGAAAGCTTACGATACGAAAGATATCAGAAATGTGGTATTTCTTGGACACGGAGGGGCCGGCAAGACGACGGTAGTCGAAGCATTGGCTTATATTTCCGGCATTACTACCCGTCCGGGCAAGGTTACTGATGGCAACACGATCAGCGATTACGACAAGGAGGAGCAGAAGCGTAAGTTTTCAATTTCCACATCGATCGTTCCGATCGAGTTCAAGGATGAGAAGGAAACGGTCAAAATCAATCTTCTGGACACTCCCGGATTCTTTGACTTTGTCGGTGAGGTAGAAGAAGCAATAAGTGTAGCCGATGCTGCGGTTATCGTCGTAAACTGCAAGTCCGGTATCGAGCCGGGCACCAGAAAAGCATGGGAACTCTGCGAGCAGTACAAGCTTCCGCGCATTTTCTTCGTAACCAATATGGACGATAATGACGCTTCATTCCGTGAGCTGACCATTAAGCTGACGACCGAGTTCGGCCGCAGCATCAGCCCGCTGCAGATCCCGATCCGTGAAGACGGCAAATTCGTGGGTTACGTCAATGTTATCAAGCAGAAGGGACGCAAGTTCACAACTGCATCCAATAAGGTAGAGGTCCCGGTTCCGGATTATGTCGAGAAGCAGCTCGAGACAGCAAGAGCATCCCTGATGGAAGCAATTGCAGAGACCTCTGAGGAACTCATGGAGAGATACTTCGAGGGCGAAGAGTTTACACCTGATGAGAACTATGATGCACTCAGGACCAATGTTCAGACCTGCAGCCTGGTTCCGGTCGTAATGGGCTCCGGACTCGCAGCTCAGGGCATGAACTATCTGCTTCAGTGCATTAACAGATACTGCCCGTCACCGGATGTCAGAGAGTGCGTCGGCAAGGATCTTGCAAGCGGAGAGAGATTTACCGCAAAGTGCAAGTCAGACGCTTCCACATCCCTGCTTGTCTTCAAGACCATCGTAGACCCGTTCATCGGTAAGTACAGCCTGTTCAAGGTCGTGACCGGCGAGATCACTCCGGATACCACGCTTTATAACACCATCAAGGAACAGGATGAGAAGATCGGCAAGATCTACGTGATGTGCGGCAAGGATGCAAAAGAAGTTTCCAAGCTCAGTGCCGGAGACATCGGTGCGCTTTCCAAGCTGGATGTGACCCAGACCGGAGATACCCTTGTGGCACAGCGCAATGCACCGGTCGCTTACAATATGGCAGAGATCGATACACCTTATACCTACATGGCTTATGAGACCGTCACAAAGGGCGATGATGACAAGGTGGCTGCAGGCTTTGCAAAGCTTCTTGAAGAGGATAAGACACTCAAGATCGTCAACGATGCAGAGAACCGTCAGTCCCTCGTCTATGCGATCGGCGAGCAGCAGCTGGATGTCGTTAAGTCCAAGCTGGAAGACAGATATAAGGTCAAGATCGAGCTTGTTAAGCCGAAGTTTGCATACAGAGAGACCCTCCGCAAGAAGGTAGAAGTCCGCGGCAAGCACAAGAAGCAGTCCGGCGGACACGGCCAGTACGGCGATGTACTGATGGAGTTCGAGCCGTCAGGCGATCTGACAACACCTTATGTCTTCGAGGAGAGGATCTTCGGCGGATCCGTTCCGAAGAACTACTTCCCGGCAGTCGAGAAGGGTATTCAGGAATGCGTCCTGAAGGGACCGATGGCAGGCTATCCGGTAGTCGGCGTGAAGGCGACCCTGATCGATGCTTCCTATCATCCGGTATACTCTTCGGAAATGGCATTCAAGATGGCAAGTACACTCGCATTCAAGGAAGGCTTCATGAAGGCAAGCCCGGTTATCCTTGAGCCGATCGCTTCCCTGAAGGTCACGGTTCCGGATGCGTTCACCGGCGATGTCATGGGTGACCTGAACCGCAGAAGAGGCCGCGTGCTCGGTATGAATTCCAATCACCACGGCAAGCAGACCATCGAGGCGGAGGTTCCGATGTCAGAGCTTTACGGCTATGGCACCGATATCCGTTCCATGACCGGCGGACTTGGTCATTTTGAGTATCAGCTCGAAAAGTATGAGCAGGCTCCGGTCGACGTACAGAATGCTGTTATCGCAGCTGCTGCTCAGGAAGAGGATTGATCAGATATTAACTTAACATTTTCGAAAGGGATCGGTAATAGCGCCGATCCCTTTCATATGCTATACTGAATTGCATGAACTCACAGAAAATCAAAAACAGCATACTTCTGATCACGGTGCTGGCCTGCCTGTGCCTTACTGCCTGCGCACGCTACGGTCCTGTCGCACTGGATCCGACCTATAACGCAGAGACGATCCCGGACACCTCCGCCATCTCCATTAGCCTGGAAGAGACAGAAAGCGAGGGCGAAGAAGGCGAGACCGAAGAGACGGATCCGGAGACGGAGCCGGAGGAGATCGATACGAGAGTCCCGACCAAGGTGAAGGGGATCTATCTGGCATCCAAGCCCCTGGCTAATCAGGAATTCATGTCCACCTTCTGGGATACCATGGACAATACGGAACTGAATGCCGTAGTCATTGACATAAAAGATGACTATGGAAAGGTTACCTACGATATGCAGAATGTTCCGGCCCTGGTGGAGCTTAAATCGATCGAGGTCTCCATTGAGGATATGCCGGCCCTGATGGCAAAATTCAAGGAGCACGGCATTTATACGATCGCACGTATCGTTTCCATGCGTGACCCGCATCTGGGATATGTCAAGCCCGAATGGTGCCTGACCCTGCCGGACGGCACCGTTTTCCGCGACAACAGCAACTATGCCTGGATCAATCCCTACAAAACCGAATACTGGGACTACCTTCTGGATATCGGCCGCCAGTGCGCAAAGGACGGCTTTGATGAGATCCAGTTCGACTATATCCGTTTCTGTACGGAAAGAGGTTCCGGCGACTGCGTCTACGATGAGGAAGACGTAAAGGGCAGGGATAAGATCAGCATCATCACGGAGCTGGTTCAGTATCTTTACGATAATCTCAGGGCCGAAGGCGTCTTTGTATCCTGCGACGTATTCGGTACCATTATCCGCAGCAAGATCGACTCAAGATCTGTCGGACAGAGTTATTCACAGCTGGCTTCCATCATCAATTACATCTGCCCGATGATCTATCCTTCCCATTATGCAAGCGGAAGCTTCGGCCTCGACCATCCGGACACGCAGCCCTATGAAGCCATCATCGGAGCCCTGAAGCGTTCGAGGAGCGAGCTTGCGAGCGCCAGGGAAGAATATGACGGAAGGCAGGCGGTCGTCAGGCCCTGGCTGCAGTCATTTACCGCGACCTGGCTGGGCGGCGGAAATTATATGAAATATGATGCGGATGCGGTACGCAAGGAGATACAGGGCGTATACGATTCCGGCTATGACGAATGGATCCTCTGGTCCGCCTCTGTGAAATATTTCTACGAGGGACTTCTGACGCAGGCGGAAGGTGATGCGGAGTACGAGCGGATCCTGGAATCCCGTGCGGCGCTGCCTCCGGAGGAGGATCCCGCCAACGAAGAAGAAACCTTCCCGGTCGAGCTTCAGGAGGCCCTGGACGGAGACGAACTGAGACCCGAGGACGAAGCGGTACTGCTGGAGGACGGCCCTATTGTCAGTTATGAATGAATCCGAAAATTTTGATATCAGAGAAGAATTAAAAAAACTCCCGTCAAAACCGGGAGTTTACATTATGCATGGGCCCAAGGATGAGATCATCTATGTGGGAAAGGCAGTCAATCTCAAAAACAGGGTCAGGCAGTATTTTCAGTCCGATAAGAATAAAACGGAGAAGATCAAAAAAATGATCTCCCTGATCAGGCGCTTCGAATATATCGTGGTCGATTCCGAAATGGAAGCCCTGGTCCTCGAAAATAATCTGATCAAGGAAAACAGCCCGAAATACAACACACTGCTCAAGGACGACAAGACCTATCCCTATATCAAGGTGACGGTGGAGGAGACATTTCCAAGAGTCTTTATGACACGCCGGATCAGGAAGGATAAGGCGAGATATTTCGGACCATATACATCGGGAACTGCTGTCAGGGATACCATCGATCTGATCCACAAGCTGTTCAGGATCCGTTCCTGTTCACGCCGCCTTCCGGAGGATACGGGCAAGGAAAGACCATGTCTTTATTATCACCTCGGGCAGTGTCTAGGACCGTGCAACGCCTATGTTTCCCCGGAGGATTACAGGAGACATATCGACAGGGCGCTGGAATTCCTGTCCGGAAAATATGATTATGTCAGGAAATATCTGCAGGATAAAATGCAGACTGCCTCTGATGCGCTTGAATTTGAGCGTGCAATCGAATACAGGCAGCTGCTTGAGGAAATCGATTCCCTGGCGGCAAGCCAGAAGGTAACGGACGTCCAGATGGAGGACAGGGATATTATCGGCATCGGAGTATTGGGAAATGATGCCGTTGCGCAGTGCTTCTTTATCCGGGACGGCCGGATGATCGGCAGGGAATATCTGCATCTTGAGGTGCATGCGGGAGACGAGATCCCGGATATCGTGAGTTCATTCCTCGGACAGTTCTATGCAGGTACGCCCTATATTCCGAAGGAGGTATGGATACAGTCCGAGATACAGGATAAGGAGCTTCTGGAAAAATGGCTTACCGGGCTTAAGGGAAAGAGCGTCAGGATCATCACACCCAAGAAAGGCGCCAAGGAAAAACTGGTGGAAATGGCGGTCAAAAACGCCGATAACCAGCTGCTGAAGGATTTTGAGAAGCTGAAACGGGAGGATGCCAGGACAAAGGGTGCCCAGGAAGAGATCCGCACGCTTCTCGGCATGGAGGAGCTGCACAGGATCGAGTCCTACGATATTTCAAATATCAGCGGCTTCCAGTCGGTCGGCTCGATGGTGGTCTTTCAGGAGGGACGGCCAAAGAACAGTGATTACCGCAAATTCCGCATTAAAACGGTAAAAGGCCCGAATGATTATGCCTCCATGAAAGAAGTCCTGATGAGGCGTTTTGAACGCGGACTGAAGCAGGAGGGCGAATCCTTCTCCACACTGCCGGATCTTATCATGATGGACGGCGGGCGCGGGCAGGTCAATATTGCCGAGGAGGTCCTGGGAGAGCTTGGCCTGAATATTCCGGTCAGCGGTATGGTCAAGGATGACGGACATCGCACGAGAGGACTGTATTATCAGAATGTTGAGCTGCCGATCGACCAGCATTCGGAAGCCTTCAAGCTGATCACCAGGATCCAGGACGAAACCCACAGATTCGCCATCGAATATCATAAGAGCCTGCGCAGCAAGGCACAGATCCATTCCGTACTCGATGATATCAGCGGCATCGGCGAGGTGCGCCGGAAGGCCCTGATGCGTTATTTCAAGACGATCGAAAACATTCGCAGCGCTTCCGTGGAAGAACTCTGCGAGGCGGAAGGGATGAACCGTGCTGCTGCTGAGAGCGTATATGGATTTTTTCATACGAAGCTCAATTGACACCCATATTCAAATGCATTATACTTAACTGACTTATGTTTTGATGTAAGGATCAGAAGCAGGAAGTGCTGAAGGATCCGGATCACATCAGCAGCGAGGCTTAACACTTCAGCATCTAAAATACTAAGGAGAGCATTACCAGAATGTCTCAGGATAGAAGATACAACAGCTACCGCAGCTATTCGGGCGGAACCAGAAAATCCAGAAAAAGAAGAAAAAAACAGAGCAATGCACCGATTTTTGCAGGACTTGGAATTATCGTCCTGCTTTTATGCGTGATAGGCTTCCGGTTTGTAAAGGATAAGCTCCCGGAAATCGGAGGAGGGGCAGGAGAAGAAAGCAGCCTTGCCGAGGAGACAACGACGGCGCCGAGCGAAAGGGAGCTTCTGCACAACGTCGTGATCGATCTTTCCGCCATTACTGACGGCAAGTCCGGCATTGCGGATGACAGCAGGATCCATGTCAAGGGCATGACGGCCGCGGAGCTCAGCGAAGAGATTTCAAAGCATTACAAATGGTCGCTTGCCGTTGTCAATGAGAAGGCCAATGTCGGCAGCACGGTAAAGCCGCGGGCAGATGTGGACCAGACCACGGAAGCAGCAACACTCGGCGATGCCGAGAATCCGGACGCTGGCAGCGGATCCGAGGAAAGCAGCTATTCCGAAATCAGTGTCAGCGACAGCATTGAAGTGCCTGATTTTATTGCTCAGAGCATTCCGGGATTTATAGAAGAGGTATTCCGCGCGGATCAGGAAGCGGCTGAGAGTGAGGCCGCTGCAGCAGCACTCGAAAGCACGGAAGAAGAGACGACGAAAAAGAAGAAGAAAACAAAGGAGACTGAAACTTCGGCAGAGGAAACGACCGAGCCGGAGCCGGAGGTCGTCTATACCTTTGAATTCGGCAATTATGATGACAAGCTTGCAGAGATCGCAGGCTATGCTTCCGATATGTGGTATGTAGAGCCGCTTGGCGGAAGCATCGGTTCCTACGACAGCAGCAGCGATACCTTTGTCATGGAAAATGCCAGAAGCGGCTATCAGGTAGACCGGGACAAACTCCTGGCCGATCTGAAGACGGCAGTCAGCTCCAAGGATTTCGAAGGAAAGGTCCAGGTAACCGGAACCGTATTAAATGCAGAGGATTCTGCAAATGTTTCCGGCGCCTACAAAACTCTGGCATCCTTTACGACAAATACGACCTCCAATTCCGTCAGAAACAAAAATATCCAGCTGGCGTGCCGGAAACTGAACGGAACGATCGTCAGGCCGGGCGAGGAATTTTCTTTTAATAATACGGTCGGACAGAGAACCAAGGAAGCCGGCTACGGAGAGGCTGCGGCCTATAATAACGGCGAGGTCGTGCAGGAGGTCGGCGGAGGCGTCTGCCAGGTATCCACAACACTGTATAATGCCGTTGTAAAGGCAGGACTGAAAACAACCTACCGTCAGTCCCATACCTTTAAGCCGTCCTATGTCACACCGGGACAGGATGCTACCGTCAGCTGGGGAGGACCGGATTACAGATTTGCCAATCTTCCGTCCAAGCCGAGCTATTCCTATGACTCCAATTATGCGATCGGCATCCGCGCAAGCTACAGCAATCAGACGGTAACCGTATCCATTTACGGAAGGCCTGTTCTGAAAAGCGGCTATACCTTTGCACTGAGCTCAGTTCAGACAAAGACCATCGAGAAGGTCAGACAGCTCATCGAGCCGGGCAGCGATAAGCAGCCGACAAACGGTTCCGAAGGATCTGTCTGGGAAACGAGACTCGTGATCAAAAAAGACGGCGAGGTCGTCAGCAATGATGTTGACCACAACGCGCTTTATACCGGACATATCGAATATTATACAGACGAGACAAGCTCCGAGAGTGAATCCGAGTCACTTGAGGACGGTCTGATCACAGATGATCCGGCAATGCAGGGTCCGGGCGGCCCGCTTGGACCTGGCGCCGGACCGGGAGCAGGCCCCGGAGCAGGACCGGGTGTGGGACCTGGTCAGGCAGAGACGACTGCATCCTCCAATACGGATGCACAGGGACCGCAGGCACCTTCTTCTTCGGAGCAGACAGACAACAGCGGATCCGGCCAGCAGAGTCCGGGAACGGCGGATTCTCCGTCCGGCGGCACGGATAACAGTCCGGGAAGTCCGGCTGTATCCGACGGCAGCCCGTCATCTTCAACGGACAACAGTCCGTCCGCAAATACAGATAACAGTCCTTCCGCAAATGTGGACAACAGTCCGGGAAGCAGCTCCGGCGACAGCGTATCCAGCGCCGGGCCCGGCGATTCCGGTTCCTCCGGTTCTGCAGGTATTACCGGACCGGTCATTTCGGCGGACGGCCCCGGCAGCCTTTCCACAGGCAGCGTCAGTACGGACGGCCCCGGCTGATTATTTAGATTGTAAACAGTTATATAAAGATAAAGGGAAATCAGCTATGAAAGATAAGTTAAAGCAGATCACGGACGAGGCGCTGCAGAAGATCGCGGAATCCAAAACGCTCGATGAAATCAATAATATCCGTATCGAGTTCCTTGGAAAGAAGGGCCGTATCACCTCGATCATGAAGGAACTGAAGGATCTTTCTCCGGAAGAAAGACCCAAATTCGGCCAGCTGGTCAATGAGGCCAAGCAGGAAGCCGAGAAGAATCTCGAAGAAGCAAAGGCCAGGCTTCAGGCTGCCATGCTTGAGGATCAGCTTGCTTCCGAGAAGATCGATGTAACGCTTCCGGCAAAAAAGATTAAGCGCGGACACGGACATCCGAACCAGATCGCCCTCGATGAGGTGGAGCGCATCTTTGTCGGCATGGGCTATGAGGTCGTGGAAGGGCCGGAGATCGAGTATCAGGAATATAACTTTACCAAGCTCAATATTCCGGAAGGACATCCTGCAAGAGACGAACAGGATACCTTCTATATTACGGATGAGATCCTGCTCAGAAGCCAGACATCCCCGGTCCAGGCGCGTGTGATGGAACGCGGCAAGCTTCCGATCCGCATGATCGCTCCCGGCAGAGTTTTCCGTTCCGACAGCATTGACGCAACACACAGCCCGTCCTTCCATCAGATCGAAGGTCTGGTCGTTGACAAGCATATCACGATGACGGACCTGAAGGGCACGCTGACGCAGTTTGCGAGAGAACTCTTCGGTGAGAATACGCAGACCCGTTTCCGCCCGCACCACTTCAACTTCACGGAACCGTCAGCGGAAGTGGATGTAAGCTGCTTCAAGTGCGGCGGCAAGGGCTGCCGTTTCTGCAAGAATGAAGGCTGGATCGAGATCCTCGGATGCGG
>JAFUAE010000037.1 GCA_017460845.1 Lachnospiraceae bacterium | reverse complement strand
TGAATGCTATGTGATTATAAAAGAACTGCTTTGCAGAACAGGATAAAATGTTCAGCAAAGCAGTTTTTACGTCGATGAATGATCAGGACAGCTGCGTGGATATTTTTGCAGCTGTCACTTTCCGCGGACCTTGTCGGTGCCTCCGTAGGCTGCGGCATGCTCCAGCAGCGTGCTGTCATCATTTGCAACGCCTGGCAGCAGAGCCCGTGCTTCCGCAGTCAGTGCTGAACGCTGGTCATAAAACAACGCGGCGGAAGAGGTGCCGCTGGTCACATACCAGCGGTCGCTGCCTTCAAATTTGCTGAGCGTAATATTGACCTGATTTCCGCCGGCATTACTCCTGACCCAGTAGACAATGTTCAGCCTGCCAAGCTGATCCAGGGTCTGTGCATTGATGGTTTCGGTATTGGTATTGTTATAATAGAGCGTCAGGCTTCGCGGCCGGTCTGGCGCAAACCCATTGCCGGCTGCAGCACCGTTAAAGTATGCTCTCGGCAGCCAGTTATAGTCCGGGGATTTCAGCCGCTCATTAAAATAGGGATCCCAGCCGGCTTTCCCCGAGAGGCCGCCCTCTGTATAGCCCCTTCCGAATACTTCAATATCGGCGAAAAGGTACTTCATCATGGCCATGCCATCTTCATAATTGTCTGTCAGCCGGTTGACGGACCAGACCCAGTATGCAGCGACGCTGCGCGGATCATGGATATCGACCGCCTTTTTCAGCTCCTCCAGATTCCAGGGAGCGGGATCTGCCAGCGTGCAGCTCTGATCCTGCTTCCACTCCGGCAGCAGTTCTTTGGCGTCTGTCATCGGGATGGAGTAATCGGTCTGTATTGTTGCCGCACCTGCCGAGAGGCTCCCGAGCGTTAATGCTGAGAGAATACAGACGGCAGCGGCTGCCATCTTCAGGGTACATGCACTGCGGTACATCATAAAATCAGCTCCTTTCGTAAAACTGCATGACAGCTTTGCTGTCAATACGCATACATGAACTAACACACACCTGGAATGAAACCTCAGCTGTCTGCTTTTGCTCTCGCAGAACTGCTTTTTCTCTGTTTTCTGCGCGTACTTCTCTTTTTGCATTTATACATCAGCAGCTTTGTGCCCTTTCCGTCCCGCTCTTCTACATCGTATTTCTTCGGGTTATCGCGGATGTACTCGGAGAGCTTGCTGTATCCGAAGGAACGGATATTATAGTCGGAACGCACACGCTTGATATAGGTGCCGGCAGTTGCCACGTTGACATATCCGGTTTCGTCCGCATATTTTTCCTCTGCAAGCTTTAAGAGCTCCTCAAGTTCGCGGACTGTCAGAACGTTGTATCCGGCGTCCTCATCGGAAGGCTTCTTTCCGGTCTTTTCGTCTGTTTTCTCATCGGGTTTTTCCTCGGCCTTGTCAGCCGCACCGGCCTGTCTCGTACTATTGTCGGCGGCCTTCTGCGCAGACTTTGAGCCCCTGCTCTTCGTGCGCTTTTTCTCCGGGACCGCTGCGGGCATGCCGCCTTCGAGATCTTCCACATAATTGAATTCGTCGCACGCGCTGCGGAAGGACTCGACCGTATCCTTCTTTCCGTAGCCGATCACGTAAACGCCCGCCTCATGCAGCTTGATCGCCAGAGAGGTAAAATCGCTGTCGCTGGAAACGATGACAAAGCAGTCATATTTTCCCGCGTAGAGAAGCTCCATCGCATCGATCGTGAGCGCCATGTCGGAAGCGTTTTTGCCGGAAGCAAAATCAAACTGCTGGATCGCACTGATGGCAAAGCGCTTGATTTCCGTTTCCCACGACTGGAGCGACGGCTTCGACCAGTTGCCGTAGGCACGCTTGATCACGATCCGGCCATATGCGGAGACCTCCTTCAGGATCGCCTCGATCTTGGAGGACTGTGCATTGTCGGCATCTATCAGTAAAGCAATTTTCTGGAATTCATTCATAAAATATAATCCTTTCGGTGTGACAGCTTATAAATTTACAGTATCACATCTGCAGCAAATGCGCAAAGATAATCAAAAAAAAGACGCAGCCGCTTTTGGGCGGCCGCGCCTGTCTGTTAATCTTTATATGGATAGCAGCAGCAAAACTGCCGTTAAATCTGTTTTATATCAGTCGATCATAAGGTAGAAAGCTGAGACTGTCTGGGACTTATTCTCAAAATACCTCTCGCTGTTCTCATTCACCATATGCAGATAGTTCTTAAGCATTTTTCCAAACATTTTCATTACCTCCCAAAACTTCATGACAGCTTCGCTGTCACTTCGTATACATGAAAGTAGCACTCGAGCTGCGTCTACGACTTGCTCTCGTTAACTTTCACAGTAAGATTTATTCTTGTTGTTTGTGTTGCAACTTTCGGAATTCCTTTGATGGCATAAGGATACCACGTGCCGTTGTGATATTGAAATACTTTATTATACGCTTTTGCAATATCTTTCGGATATGGCAATCGTACCATGGGACATGATAGAATGTCTACGGAGAATGCATCGGACAGGATCTGATTATATAGACCGAAGGCCCCGCAGTCAGCACGGCCTCAGGTGAAAGAAGGACAGAACATGATTTGGATGAACCCGGCGCTGCCGGAGTTTGAGCAGCGGGAAAAGATCGGAGGATACAGCTTTGTTTATGTGCAGGCGGCGCAGAACCGTTTTATGCGATTTCTTCCCTTTACGGCAATCGCATTTCCTGAAGTATCAGCCAGAAAGGGCGTGATCGAATCGGCGCTCAGGGAGGCGGATGAGGCTGCGCGGGCAGAGTTTCAGAAAGCTGCAAATGCTGCCTGCGGCAGTTTGGCGCAGGAGTGCGGCCTCCGTCTGTTCACGAAGGATGATGCCGCAATGCCCGTCAGGGGAGGCACAGATGTCAGGGGCGGATTTCACGCGGTATTCAAAGCAGCGGAATTTCTGGCTCAGGATGCCGGGCTGCTGAAGCCGACGGACAATTACGCCTGTCTTGTATCTGAAGAATACAGGGAGTTCTTTAAACGGCACACCATTGCCGTAAAGAATGCGGATCCGCAGCTGACGGAGGCGGTCCGTACAGCAGCGGAAAGCCTGGGCTTTGGATTCCGGATCACAGACGGGAGGGCGACGGAAACGGAAACAGAGATAGACGGCCGGTCTTCGGAAGACCTGTTTTTCGGATATGCGACTGCGGCCGTCAGACTGAAGGTACAATTATTTAAAACGGGGGCCGCGGTCGATCAGAAACATCCGCTGTTTGTGTATATACCTGCGGATAAGCCAATGGCGCTGGCGGGGATCGCCTTTGGAATAAAAGAAGTATTTGGCAGCGCGGCGCATATTTTTGCGCTTGGAGAGGAATCGCAGAGACATTTATTTGAGGAAAAACAGGTAGAAATCTCCGGAAAGGATCTGCTTTCCGGAATGCTGCAGGTCCTGATCACAGGCATTCTGCGGACGCCGGAAGAGGTTTTTGGCTGCGGTCTCCGTCCGGGGGTCAATGAAAAGGCGGCGGATCATGTCAGGGAAGCAGTACACGTCATATGGAGCGTTTAAAGAATAAGGGATTTCATCACTGACCGATGAAATCAGCATTTCCCCGGCAGCAAAGCAATACCATATCAAATCTGTATCAGAAAGGGACAGGGCAGGAGCGTGAAGTACAGATCAGATAAATACGGCAATCAGATATCACAGCTCGGATACGGCTGCATGAGATTCACCAAGAAAGGCACCGGCATCGATTACGAAAAGGCTGAAAAGGAGATCCTTCTCGCCATCGAAAAGGGCGTAAACTATTTTGATACTGCCTATATTTATCCGGGCAGTGAAGCCTGTCTCGGCAGGATCCTCGAGGAAAACGGCTGCAGGGACCGCATCAATATCGCCACCAAGCTGCCGCAGTATATCCTGCATTCGGAAAAGGCTGTCGAAAAGACCTTTCAGGAGGAGCTTTCCAGACTCCGGACAGATCATATCGATTATTACCTGATGCACATGTTTACGGATTATGTGGAGTGGGAGAAGCTGAAAGCCCTCGGCATCGAGGACTGGATCATGAGGCATAAGGCGGACGGCAGCATCCGGCAGATCGGATTTTCCTTCCACGGGGATACGGATACATTTCTGAAGATCCTGAATGCCTATGACTGGGATTTCTGCCAGATCCAGTACAACTATCTGGACGAATACAGCCAGGCAGGCCGGGAAGGCCTTAAGGCAGCGGCCGGAAAAGGCATTCCGGTCATTATTATGGAGCCCCTGCGCGGAGGAAAGCTTGTGAAGCTTCCGTCCAAAGCAAAGGAAGCGCTGGAAATGAGCGGTACCGGGTATACGCCGGCCGAGCTCGGACTCCGCTGGCTCTGGAACCAGCCGGAGGTCACCTGTGTCCTTTCCGGAATGAATTCTGCCGAAATGGTAGAGGAAAATATCCGCATCGCGTCGGAGGCGGAAGCAGGAGAATTTACGGAAGAGACATTTGCCCTGACGGACAGGATCAGGCAGATCATTCGCGAACGGGAAAAGGTCGGCTGCACGGGCTGCCGGTACTGCATGCCATGTCCGAAGGGTGTCGACATTCCCGGAACCTTCTATTACTACAATCTGATGTATCTGGAGAACAGTAAGAGCCGGGCACGCTTTGAGTACGCGAGAAATGTCGGCCTGCGCGGGGAACCCGGCTTTGCATCCCAGTGTATCGGCTGCGGAAAATGCGAAGCCCACTGCCCGCAGCATCTTCCAATCCGGGAGAAACTGAAGGAAGCAGACCGCGATCTGCGCCCGCTTGTGTATAAAATCGGCATCTCCATCGGAAGGAAAGTGTTCGGCCGATAAGACCGCACAGCCTTCGGCAGCCGCGGGTGAGCGCAGTGCAGCAAAGCGCATGAAGCTAAAGGAACTGGCATCTTCGGCTTGTGCAAACGGCTTCATTCTGAACGGAGAAATGATGAGTATGAAAACACGTGAAAAACTGAGCGTTCTGGACGGCGTAATGCCTGAGGAAGCAATGAAAGCCATTCTTCTGGAGGAATACCGGCAGCTGCCGGACAGTCCGACGAAGCGGATCTATGAAGCCGTGAAGCGGATCCCCCGGGGAAAAGTCGCGACCTACGGCCAGGTCGCTGCCATGGCGGGGAATCCCAAAATGGCGCGCGCCGTAGGAAATGCCCTGCACAAAAATCCTGATCCGGACGGCATTCCCTGCTACCGGGTCGTAAATGCAAAGGGCGAGCTCTCCGGAGAGTTTGCCTTCGGCGGACCCGGCGCACAGGCAAGACTTCTCGAAGCAGACGGGATCGAGGTCAGGGACGGCAGGGTGGATCTGGCACAATATGGTATGAGGTAAATCTGCCAGGGCCCCAATGCGGGCATGCAGATTCATTGGGCAGTTTATCTCCGAGCTGATAGATTCCGTTTTTGATTTGTGTACTGATATAATTTACAACTGCGTCAGTAGCTGTTACACGGGTGGCTTTGTTTGTGGGACCAATTTGTTTGCATGCGAACTGTTTACGCAGCTCTTCTGGTTTACCATATCGAAAATTTACAGATTTTTCGTCAACTTTTTTGGTAAATAAACAAACTTGGAGAATCACCAATACAAAAACATGTTGATGATTGACAATTAGCATACTAACTATTATGATAAAAAATACTGAAAAAAGTTTCAGAAAACTCTGATAATTCCAGTTTGCCGCATTCCGGCCATACAGGAATTATACTGACAGTATTTAAATCTAAAGGAGAGAAAACTATGGCAAAAGCACTGAACCCAAGAGACATTTATAATGATTTTGTAGATGGCGTCGGCATTCTTTCCCAGTCGAATCCGGACTTCATGGCGAAGTTCATCGACATTGACTCAAGCTGCGGCGGAGAAGTTCTTTCCCCAAAGACGAAAGAGCTGATCGGCGTTGCGATCGGTCTGTATAACCGCTGTCAGTATTGCATCTGCGTACATACACGCGGAGCTTATCAGGCAGGCGCTACGAGAGAAGAGATCCTTGCTGCAGCTGAAGTTGCGATCGCATTCGGCGGCGGCCCGTCAGTGGCATACAGCGCAGGTCTCCTGACAGCTGCTCTTGATGAGTTTGAGCACGATTTTGACTGATAATTTCTAATTGGAGACATGCATACAATGAAACGGCATTATGCCGTTTCATTTCTTTATACCCGGTCAAAAATCACCGGAATCAGGATGGGAGATCAAAAAGGAGTGATTCTATGGAGCAAATTGTAAAAGCGGCCAAACTGGACACCACACTTCTGAACTGGAAGGTAAAGGAAGGGGACAAGGTCAGAAAAGGCGACTGGCTCTGCACGGTTCTTCTTGGAAACATGAAGAGGGAAGTCAGCAGTAAGTTTAACGGTACAATACAGAAAATCAACTTTCATGAAAATGATGCGGTTCCGGGAGGTTCCACGATCTGCGTGATCGATGCGGAAGAGGAAAAACCTGTGGGAGCGGTCACGGTCAATCCGGGCGATATCGTTCCGATCATTCTTGCAAAAATCGGCGGATCAAGCGCTACTGTCAAGAAATGGTACAAGGCCGTTGGGGATGATATCAGACCGGGAGAGCCAATCGTGTCGCTTTCCGCCGGCAAGCTGAATACGGAAGTTACAAGTCCGTTCGGCGGCATCCTGAAGGAAATCTGCACACCGGAAGGATCGACGGTTAAGCCAGGCGATACGGCCGGAAATATTACTGCAGACGGGACCGGTTCGGCGGCTTCTGAAGAGAATAAGGAGCCAGCAGTGAAAATTGCCGTGATCGGCGGAGGACCCGGCGGATATGTTGCAGCAATCAGGGCAGCACAGCTCGGAGCTGAGGTTACCCTGATCGAAGAGCAGCGTGTAGGCGGAACCTGCCTCAATCGCGGCTGTATCCCGACCAAGGCGTTGCTGCACAGCGCAGAGGTTTACCTGACCGCAAAGAATGGCGCAAATGCAGGTGTCAATGTCAGCGGTATTTCCCTTGACTGGGACAAAGTCATGAAGAACAGGCAGGCTGTGTCTGATCAGCTGGTTGGCGGCGTTGAGGGGCTGCTTGCCGCAAACGGCGCTGAACTGATCAGGGGCCGTGCCGAGTTTGCAGGGGAAAAGACTCTTAAAATCAGAAAGACAGACGGAGGAGAAATCGAGCAGAGCTTTGACAGGATTATCATTGCGACCGGCTCCTCACCGGCAGTGCCTCCGATTCCGGGACTGAAAGATAATCCAAATTGCATCGATTCTACAGGCGCGCTGGCGCTTCCGAAGCTTCCGGCTTCTATGGTGATTATTGGCGGCGGCGTTATCGGCATCGAGCTTGCATGCGCATATGCTGCATTCGGGACAAAGGTCACGATCGTGGAGATGATGGACCGGATCATGCCGGTCATGGATTATGAGCTCACCCTGATCAGCCAGAAAATCATGGAAGAAAAGGGTATTGAATTCTTCCTTGAGACACAGGTCCTGGAGTTCCGTGAAAATGCTGCGGGCGTAGACGTGGTGACGAAGCTGAAGAGCGGGGAAGAGAAGATATTTACGGCAGAGAAAGCGCTGGTAGCAGTCGGCAGAAGGAGCAATATCGGCACGCTGAATGCGGAAAAGGCAGGCATTGAGACGGACGGGAGACATATTATCGTGAATGATAAGATGGAGACCAACGTCAAGGGCGTTTATGCGATCGGAGACTGTGTCGGAAAGATCATGCTGGCACATACCGCTTCCACGATGGGAGAAATCGCTGCGGAAAATGCTATGGGCGGAAATGAGAAATACGATGAGCGTGTCTGCCCATCCTGTGTCTATATGCTTCCCGAGTTTGCCTATGTCGGCATTAACGAGGAGCAGGCAAAGGCTGAAGGCATCAGCTATAAGGTTGGAAAGTTCCCGCTTAAGGCGAACGGAAAATCTCTGATCATGGAGGAAACGGACGGATGGATGAAGATTATTGCTGAAAAGGGAAGCAATCAGATCCTCGGAGTCCATATTCTCGGAGCCAGAGCGACCGATGTCATTGCAGAGGCAGCTATGGCAATGTCAATGAAGGCAACTGTGGACGATATGATCCATACGATCCATGCGCATCCGACGGTTGCGGAGGCAATGAAGGAGACCGCAATGGCAGTGGAAGGCCGTGCGATTCATTTTAAATAACTGGAATTGACAATCATGCCGGACGGCTATGCACGAACGGGCGTCCGGCGCTCCTCCTTCAGAGGGGGGCAATGAACAGAATCGGCACCGTAAGGTCCGGTAAGAGAAAGAAAGGAAGCGTGTATGGGAGAAGTATATAATCCGCCCAAATGGAGAAAGCAGGAAGATCTGGACAAGTATGCCGCAGCCAGAAATGTGGCGGTATGGATCGGCGGAAAAAAGGTTATCGCAGACCGCATGGTAAAGACCTGCTGTCCGCATAACTGCTATGATACCTGCGGCGAGAACGTCTATGTGAAGGATGAAAAGGTCATCAAGATCGAGGGCAACCCTGAGCATCCGATCACAAAGGGGCATCTCTGTCTTAAGGGCTTTGCCAATGTGCAGAAGATCAACAGTCCCGACCGAGTGAAGTATCCGCTATTAAGAGTTGGCGAGCGCGGAGAAGGGAAGTTCAAGAGGATCAGCTGGGACAAGGCAATGGACTGGATGGTCGAGAAGATCCGCAAGATCGAGAAGGAGTACGGAGCAGAGGCAATCGTGGAGTACTGCTATTCAGGAAACCGCGAGCATATGGCGAAATCCGTTGCAGCCAGACTGTGGAACCTGATGGGCACCTCCAAGTTGGTCGGAAGTTTCTGTCTGCTTTCCGGCGTAGCCGGTTCAGTCGGCACGGTGGGCAGCCAGTACACTATGGATGCAGCAATCTGGTCTGAACACGCAGAGACGATCTTCCTGGTCGGCAGGAACTGTTCCGCGACGAACCCGCATATCTATCCGTTCCTGTATAAGGCAAAAGAGCGCGGAGCGAAGCTGGTGGTAGTGGATCCGTATGCGACAGGCGTAGCTGCGAAGGCGGACATCCACTTAAGGCCGAGACCGGGGACAGACGGAGCGATGGCGCTCGGGATGATCCACTGGATCCTGAAGAACGGGCTCGAGGACAAGAAGTTCATCGAAGAGAAAACCACGGGGATCGAAGAACTGAGAAAGTGTGTAGAGAAGTGGACTCCGGAATATACGGAGGAGATCACGACGATCCCGAAGGAGCAGATCATCGAGGTAGCGGAGCTGCTTGCGAAGACGGAATCTCATTTCGAGACGGGCTATGGCCAGCAGCGTTACAGCAACGGGCATCAGGTGCAGCAGGCGCTTGCATGTCTTGCGGCTGTGTGCGGCAGCTTCGGAAAGAAGAGCGCCAACTATAACTGCATTTCCGGCATGGCGTTCCCGGGAGCAACGGGCTTTGCAAAGAATGCAAAGGTCGATCATCCCGAAGGCGTGGAAATCAAAAAAACGAGGATGATCAATATCGCAGCGATCGCAAAGGCGATCCACGAGGCGAAGGAGCCGCCGATCAAGGGCGTGATTTCCTACAGGGGCGGACTGATCTCACAGCAGCCTGATGTGGATTATACGATCGAGGCGATGAAGAAGCTGGATATGTGGGTCTGCATCGAGCAGTTCATGACGGACGATACGGACTACGCGGACCTGGTGCTGCCGGCGTGCCATTACCTGGAGCAGTACGGGCTGCACCCGTCATACTGGCATAACTATAATCAGATCCTTGTTCCGGTGTGCCAGCCGCCGTATGAGTGCGTACCGGATATCGAGATCTTCGCGGAGCTGGGCCGCCGTCTCGGATATGAGAAGTATTTCCCGAAGGAGATGACGGGACTGGACTATGTGAAGCTGATGATCGGGGACGAGGAGGACGTGGACGCATGCGTATCACCGAACGGGCCGATCAGACATCCGGAGAAATGGTGCCCTGAAGTGCCGTACGAGACCTTTGATACGCCATCGGGGAAGCTGGAGCTGTATTCGTCGGTACTGGAAGAGAGAGGGAAGCATTTCCCCGGTCATTACAATCCGGTGCCGGAGTATTATGAGCCGGCGGAGAGCATCAGGGCAACGCCGGAGCTGGCGGAGAAGTACCCGCTGAACATCATTTCGCAGCATCCGGCATTCCGTACGCACAGCCAGTATTATAACCTGCCGTGGATCAAGGAGATCGAAGGACCGGCAAAGGTGTTCATGAGCAGGCAGGATGCGGCGGAGCGCGGAATCAAAGATGGAGACCTGGTAAGGATCTATAATGACCGCGGAGAGCTGAAGAACATCACGGCGAGGGTAGGCATCAGGTTAAAGCCCGGCGTGGTGGAGATGAGCTCGGGCATGTGGGTGAAGCTCGGAGGCAGCGTCAACAAGCTGACAGGGCTTTATCCTGCAGGACCCAGAGATATCCTGACGGAAGATGGTATCCTGAATGACTATAACGTATTGCTGGACGGCAACACCGGCTCCTATTTCAATACGCTTGTTGAAATCAAAAAGATGGAAGGGGAGGTTTTGTGATGGATTATAATAAACAGCTTACTCTCTATATCGATAAAAAACGCTGCATGGGCTGCCGTGCCTGTGAAACAGTCTGCAAACTTGAAAACGACCTTCCCGCAGGGCCGAGGTTCACCATGGTGACCGAGGTTGAGACCGGAAGCGGTATGGATGAAGCGCTACATTTCCTGCCGATGCCCTGCCAGCACTGCGGGGACGCTCCCTGCGTCAAGGCGTGTACGACCGGTGCGCTTTACAAGCGTGAGGACGGAATTGTCCTCGTAGATCAGAAGAAGTGCATCGGATGTAATGAATGCCTCTGGG
>JAFUAE010000002.1 GCA_017460845.1 Lachnospiraceae bacterium | reverse complement strand
TTTTTTTGGACAGACTTTTGTCTGTTTTATTGTGATATCCAGAAATAAAACACGAGCGATTGAAGATACAAATATCTCCATCGCTCGTGCTGATTATTTGGTTAATCCCTTAATTGCTCAATGTTAACTTAATGACATTGGACCCGAGCCGGCCTTTTATGTTGCTATGAAAGTTAACGAGAGCGAGCCGAAGACACAGCAAAAATCATCAGAGCTCTGTGTATAGGGCAGATATCCTATTCGTTCTCGATTTCTTCGATCAGTGCCTGATAGACCAGACGCAGGTTTTCGTTTTCCTTCCGCAGATTACGTACCAGAGTGATTGAAATCGACATTAAAAGCTCCAGTCCAATCTTCGGATACTCTCTGCAAAATGTCTGGAATTCCTCGTAATTAAGACTTAAGACGCGGCAGTCAGTTCTGGCCCGTACCGTAGCCGAACGTGTTCCCCTGTCTATAAGGGCCATTTCTCCGAACGAGCAGCCGTCACTGCCCTTCAGGGATGCTGTCACATACGGGTCTCCGTAAGGTGTTTTCTTAATCACATCCACTTCGCCTTCGAGCAGCAGAAACATCAGGCTTCCCTCTTCTCCTTCCGTAAGGATTTCCGTTCCTTCCTGAAATTTCATTTCATGAAGGATCTGCATCAGCGCAGACAAGTCCTCGTCCGAAAGTCCTGCAAGCAGCGGAAAGGATTTGAGTCCGGACGTCCGGATGCTGACATTTTCAGTGATCTTTTGGTTTTCTTTTATTACAGACATATCCGTTTCCTTTTTCTGCCGAAGTTTTTTCAGCATCTGCTATCAGTTCCTGCGGGTTTTGCTTCCTGCGGCGTCACCTGTGCTTTTCTGTCCGTCACGGTGAGCGCACCAGATGCATATGCGCTCCAGGAACGTTTACTCAGATCACTTCCTGAAAGTGCCGTTAATTTCGAATCCGGCCTGAGTGCATCATGCTCAGATTTCTTCAGCGAGCGCGATCAGGCCCATATTCGGTCCGAGCACATAATCATCCGGCGGATTCAGAAGCGGATGATTTCTTTCCGTATCTTTAACCGTCTTCAGCTTCTGAATGATTTCACCATAGTTGCCTGATTTCATGGCATCCGCCAGGATCGAATGCTTGATCGTCTGCTCGGCGCCCATATTCTCCAGTATGCCGAGAACCAGGATTCCTTTCTCCTTCCTGCAGTACAAAGCAAGCTCAGCAAAGCTTTTGTTCCGCCATTGTTCTTCCACCGGCAGGATCTGGATGCTGATACCGTTTCCATTATCGAGCAGGGCCGTCATAACATTCGCCATACCCGTATAATTGGTGGCCGTGGAAAGAATATAGCGGCTGTATGCCTCCGTATAAATCACCTCGTCGCAGCTTTGCGCCTCCAGATAATTCTTATATCTTTCCGTTCTCACCAGTGCGCATACATGACAGGCCGGATTCATGGATTTGATCATTAGCGTACAGACAAAAACACGCGAATCTACCAGCTCCGCCTCCAGATTCTCCTGTCCCTCGCCAAGCACCAGAGCTGTCGATGCCTTTTTGGTATTGGCATTGAGCAAAGTCTGTTCCTCCGTAAAATCGCCGCGTATAAAATGAATGCCTTTCAGCTCCTTATCCATCAGGAGCGTCTGCATTTTCAGATCATCCACGCTGTTGACGATTACAATGTCCTGAAGCGAAAGGCCGTTTGACTTTCGGAGAATGTCACTGATGAGTGTTTTCATGTCATTGCGCCATCCGAAGATAATGATATGTTCCAAAAGATTCTGCACTTTCCGTATCCTCCTTTCCGGACTGTTGCTGTATGTGTTGATCCTGGAAGAAACAAAGCCGATGACTGTCGATAAAAACAGGGTGCTGAACAGAATGAAAATCATGAGCAGTGCCCTGCCGCCCCAGCTTGTCGGAATATAATCCGTGTAGCCTTTGCTCAGAATAATATTGATATTGTTCCAGAGAAGTATGTCAAGAAAGGATTTGCTTCCTCCCGGACCGATCTCGACAAACCAGTAAATGAAGGAAAGCAGTGTATACAGAAGGATGAGCGCGATCAGAATGCCTGCATACGACTCCGAACGCAGTCTGAGTAATCGTGATAATAAACTTTTGCGTTTCTTTTTCATCCCTGTTGATCCTGTCTCTGTAAAGCCGGTCTCAGGCCCATCCTGTGATGCCGGCATCTGCCCCTGCCGTAAACATATTTTTATTATACGTTTGAGATCCTCTTATCTCAAGAAAATTCCATCCTGCACTTGTGATGATATATAAAATACGTTACTGTTCGGCCGATCCCGAATGCCCTGGCTGAATAACTGTAACAAAAATGCCGGCCTGCTCCGTTCTTCTGCCGGATATTTACTCAGATATCAAATCCGGAAATACAACAAAAAAGGCCTCCGGGAAATGCTTTTCCTGAAGGCCTCTCTTATTCTGTAACTGTGAATGCTTATGGCTTACATTCCTGCCATCTGCTTTGCGACTTCCTCAGCAAAGTTCTCGTTCTTCTTCTCAAGGCCCTCACCGGTCTCGAATCTGACGAACTTCTTGACAGCGATCTTAGCACCCTGTGCCTTTGCTACAGAGTCGATATAAGCCTTGACGCTCTGCTTGCCGTCCTCAGCCTTGACGTAGATCTGATCCATCAGGCAGATGTCCTTAAGCTCCTTCTTAATACGTCCCTCGATCATGCCGTTGATGACCTTCTCCGGCTTGGAGGATTCCTTCGGATCATTCATGATCTGAGCCTTCAGGATCTCCTTCTCCTTCTCGATGAAATCAGCGCTGATCTCAGCATCGGAAACATAGAGCGGCTTCAGAGCTGCAACCTGCATGCAGACATTCTTTGCCATCTCTTTAACTTCTTCATTGACCACATCAGACTCAACATCGAGCAGAACGCCGATCTTTCCGCCTGCATGGATATAGGACTCAACAAATCCGTTCTCTTCCTTGACAACTTCATATCTTCTGATATGCATGTTCTCGCCGATAATGGAGATCATGGAGCTGAGCTTCTCGCCGACAGTCATGGTCGGATCAAGAACCCACTTCTCATCCATGAAGCCTTCCAGAGCGGTTGCTGCAGAGTCGATTGCCTGTGCAGCTACTTCTGCAACATAGGTCCTGAACTTCTCGTTCTTTGCAACGAAGTCAGTCTCGGCATTAACTTCAACGATAACGCCCTTCTTGCCGTTTGCTGTGATCTTTGTATCTACAACGCCCTCTGCTGCGATTCTGCCGGCCTTCTTCTGTGCTCCGGCAAGTCCCTTTTCACGAAGGAAATCAACAGCCTTGTCCATATCGCCTTCGGTAGCAGCAAGAGCCTTCTTGCAGTCCATCATTCCGGCACCGGTGATCTCTCTGAGCTCTTTTACCAGTGCAGCTGTAATGTTTGCCATGGTTTTTGTCCTCCTTTTACGAGTTATTTTATCTGCCAGAACCAGCTTATTCTGCTGCGATCTCTTCGATATCCTTCGGTCCCTCGGTCTCTGCCGGCTGCTGCTCAGCTGTCTGCTCTGCAGTCTCCTCAACATAAGCCTCATCGCCCTGCTTTGCCTCGATGACAGCATCAGCCATCTTGGAAACGATCAGCTTGACCGCACGGATCGCGTCGTCATTGCCCGGGATCACATAATCCAGCTCTTCCGGATCGCAGTTGGTATCGCACATACCGATCAGAGTGATGCCAAGGGTCTGTGCTTCCTGAACGCAGATCTTCTCCTTCTTCGGGTCGATCACGAAGATTGCTGACGGAAGCTCCTTCATCTCAACGATACCGCCGAGGTTCTTCTCAAGCTTCTCCTGCTCCTTCTTGATCTTGATGACTTCCTTCTTCGGAAGTACGTCGAATGTTCCGTCCTCAGCCATCTTTCTGATGTTCTTCAGTCTCTCGATACGGGAACGGATGGTCTTGAAGTTGGTCAGCATACCGCCGAGCCATCTCTCATTGACAAAGAACTCACCGCAGCGAAGCGCCTCAGCAGCAATTGCATCCTGTGCCTGCTTCTTTGTGCCGACAAACAGAATAGAACCGCCCTCTGCGACGATGTCGTTGATTGCCTTGTAAGCAACGTCAACCATTCCGACTGTTTTCTGGAGATCGATGATGTGGATACCGTTTCTCTCGGTATAGATGTATGGAGCCATCTTAGGGTTCCATCTTCTGGTCTGATGACCAAAGTGAACACCAGCTTCAAGAAGCTGCTTCATAGAAATAACGCTCATTAGATTTTCCTCCTGGTTTTAAGCGTCTGCCGGTTTAGACGGTGAAACCATTTAAGGCACCATCCCGCCTTTCAGATAGCCGGCATGTTTACTGGTTACTACTGTAACAAAAAACAGGCGCACTACACGCACGCCCATTTATCCTAACATAAAGCCTGTTGCCATGCAAGCGGTTTTTCAGACTTTTAATATCCTTTTAAATATCCGCTTCTCCCTTGATATTTGACTTTGCACTGAGCTCTGTCACCGTCAGCCGGAATACCGCGGTATGCGGCACATTGCTTTTATGGTACGGAAAGTCCCTTGTCATTTCATAACGTGCCATAATGATCTCATCGATCGCGCGCTGCCTTTCTTCTCCGTCCAGTAATTCCGCCCTTGCTTTTCCCATTACGCTTGCGTACCTGGTCGTCACATCTCCTTTTTCAGGAAGGCATTTTATACCGCGATTCACGTCCATCTCAAATGAGCAGACCGGGTTTTTCATAAGCATTTCAAATTTGCGTCCGGCCATTGCGCCGTGAATGTAAAAGGCGATCTGCTCTCCTTCCACGGTATAGGAAAAATTCAGCGGAACAATGTACGGATAATCGCCGTCCGCCAGTCCGAGTCTCAGTATCTCGCACTGATCAATGATCTCCAGGATCTTCTGAAAATCCGTTACTTCGCGGTCTTTTCTTCTCATCGGATATTTTGCTGACATGTTCTTTCTCCTGCTGTTAAGTCGGTATTCGTTCTGTTTGCGTTCTCAGAGCTCCTCCACGACCTGGAAGATGAAAAACTTCAGGTAATAGGACTGATCCGCGGACCAAAGGATCGGATGATCCGGAGCCTGCGTGCGGAATTCAACCTGGCGAAGTCGCTTATGCGCAGCCCTGGCCGCTTCCTGTATGGTCTTTTTGAACAGCTCCTCCGTCATAAAATGCGAGCAGGAGCAGGTAGCGAGAAAACCGCCGTTTTTCACAAGCTTCAGCCCGCGCATATTGATGTCGCGGTAGCCCTTGACTGCCTTTTTCGTAGCTTCTCTCGATTTGGTAAATGCCGGCGGATCCAGGATCACAACATCAAAGCGCTCGCCGGCGGCTTCCAGCTTCGGAAGAAGGTCGAGCACATCCGCACATACGAAACGGATGCTGCGGTCTTTATCATTCTCCGCTCCGTTCCCGGCCGCTTCGGAGCCTGACGGGACTGTCCCGGCGACGGCGCCTTTGACATTTCCCGCTGAAAATCCGTCCTCTCCGGTACCCAGCAGCCTGAAGCCGTTAAGCAGCGCATTTTTCTCAGCCTGCGCGACTGCAAGTTCCGATACATCCGCGCCGATCACTTCCCGTGCGCCCGCATAATATGCATTCAGTGCAAATGAGCCGGTATGCGTAAAGCAGTCAAGCACACGTCCTCCGCGGCAAAGCTCGCGGATCGCTATGCGGTTATATTTCTGATCAAGGAAAAAGCCCGTTTTCTGGCCGTCCTTTACATCTACATAATAACGCACGCCGTTTTCCGTGATTTCAACCTCGGTATCAAAGGGCTCTGTCAGGAATCCCTTGAACGGCTCCATGCCCTCTTTTTTCCGGACCGGAGCATCGGAGCGCTCATAGATGCCGCGGATGGCAATGCCGTCTTCCGCGAGGATTTCCGTCAGATCCTTCAGGATCTGCGGCTTCAGGCGGTCAATGCCGAGTGCCAGGGATTCAACGACCAGTACATCTTCAAATTTGTCCACGACAAGACCGGGCAGAAAGTCCGCTTCCCCGAAGATGACGCGGCAGGAAGAAATATCCGTGACTTTTTTTCTGTATTCCCAGGCGGCGCGCACTCTTTCACGGATAAAGTCCTCCGTGATCTCTGCGCCGCGCCTTGAGAGCATTCGAACCGTCAGCCGGGAGGCGGTGTTGATGAAGCCGTAGCCCATGTCATACCCGTCAAAGTCCTTTACGCTGACAATGTCTCCGTTTTCAAAGTTCCCGTCGATCCGGTCGATTTCATTGTCATAGACCCAGGCGCCGCCGGCCTTGATCGTACGGCCCTCGCCTTTTTTCAGAATCACTTCTGCAATCATGTATCTCCGATTAAATTTCCTTCCTATTGATCATTCTCTTTGTCTTGGTTTTTTTCAAGTTCCCGGTCACGTTTATACTGGCTTTTTGCAAAGCTGCCAGAACACGACCGCGCTCGCCGAAGCCACATTCAGCGAATCCACCTCATGATACATCGGGATCATCACGACATGGTCGCAGCTTTTGATCGTATCCTCAGATAAACCGCCGCCTTCATTTCCAAGAATTATAGCAAGTTTCTCTTCCGCCATCAATGCCGGATCTTCAATGCTGACTGCCCTTTCCGTGAGCGCCATGGCTGCCGTTTTAAAACCGTATGCTTTTATTTCTTCCGGTTCTTTAATATAGGTCCATGGAATCTGAAAAACTGTCCCCACAGATACTCTTGCTGCCCTGCGGAACAAGGGGTCAGCGCAGTTTTTTGTCAGAAGGATCCCGTCAATTCCGAGAGCTGCGGCATTGCGGAAGATAGCTCCGACGTTTGTGGGATTTTCGATATTGTCAAGGATCGCGATCCTTTTCCGGAGAGCTTTGCTTTTCATGCCGGCAGCGTTTTTCATGAGGGTATCATTTTCCATGGAGCTCTCGTTATTCTTGGGACTCTTTTCGTCATCCATGATAAGCTGAGACTGTTCCGTCTCTGTACAGCCATTCTTTCCCGCCTGATCGATGCCGAGGCAGATGTCTGCAGCTGTCGGAAGCTTCGGACGTTTCATGGCACAAAGAGCGCCGCGGGTAAGCTTATAGCCGGTGATCTTCATAAGGACGTCCAGATCAGCCGTATAGACAGGGACATCCGGAAATTCTGAAAGTATGTTCAGCATGCGAAGGGCTTCGGGGAGATTGGGATCTGCATTCTTATC
>JAFUAE010000036.1 GCA_017460845.1 Lachnospiraceae bacterium | reverse complement strand
CACCTTATTCCCGCCCTCGGAAAGGCTTGCAGCGCAGCGATACATGCAGAAGACAAACCACTGTTCAACAAGCATCTCCTTCCTGTCAGAGCCGTCCGCGGCGTCCGGCTGTGTCTCAATATACTTCTGCGCCGCTTCCGCAATGTGAGCATCCTGAGAGTTCTGCATGTCTGACAGAGCCGCTGCGATAAGGTGTTCATAATTCCTGTCGCCGATAAAGGAGCGGAATACCTGCATCTCATTGCCCGGAATACCAATGACAAACTCAATGCCGGATGCAGCCCCGTTCCTCAAAGCGGCGTTCACATCCGCAGGAAGCCATTTCCCGTCACAGGTCGGCGCGCACATATCGCCCCAGAGCCTCTGTGCCGCCTCCTTCAGCGTCGCGGTATCCAGCTGCAGCAGCGCCTCCATAGATGCGGTCTTTGTTTCCTTCAGCAGATCCGCTGCCAGGGCTCCGGCGCCATCCGGCGTCGTATAAGCCGCTTCGGAAAGGCCGTTAAATACAAAAGCTCTCTGAAACAGTCCCTGCGCATGTCCGCCTGCTGCAAGCAGCAGAATGGAGGTTGCGCCTGCTTCGAAGCCGACTGCGGTGACCCGGTCGGGATCACCTCCGAAGGCTGCGATGTTTTCTCTGACCCACTTAAGTGCCGCGATCTGGTCAAGGAGCCCCAGATTTAAGGTATCCGGATACGCCTCTCCTCCCGGGATCCCGGAAAAATCAATAAATCCGAAAATACCAAGACGGTAATTAAAGCTTACGAACACAGTGTCCGGATGTGCGCTGATATAATTAGCGCCGTACAGCAGGGGATCAGCAGAGCCTCCGTAAGTAAAGTCGCCGTGATGAAACAGTACAAGGACCGGCTTTTTGCCCTCCGTCTTCTGTGCACCGACGCAGACATTTAAATACAGGCAATCCTCGCTCTGCCTGTGATGCTTCAGGATCGCGCCCCCATGCTCAACCTGTATGGCCGAAGCGCCAAAATTTTCAGCCTCGAAAACAGCATCAGAATCCGGGAGCGGCTCCGGTGCCCTCCATCTCAGATCGCCGACCGGAGGCTTTGCATAGGGGATCCCAAGATAACTGATCGTTTTCTTCAGCTTCTCCCCGACATAGATGCCGGTTCTTGTCCTGACTGCAAGCTCCTCATCGTATTCACCCGAAACAGGCTGATTCTGTCTGTTCGTCTCTTCAATGTCCTCTTTTTTCACATCAAAGACATAGCCTTTGCTTCCATCCCCGTACAGCCTCCGGATCTTCCGGATACGCAGCCAGCGGATCAGCAGGTTTACCGCAAAGCCGAGAACAGGAAGGCCGACGACCCACACGAACTCCTCCAGCAGGTAATCCATCAGGGACACGCCCATCCACCGGACCGAGATATAGTGGCCAAACAGGAAAAGGAGAATAATCGCTCCGTAGGTCATGACCCGGTTTCCCTGATTTTTCTGAATCTCCTTACTGAAGGCGATCCTGCTTATGATCCCTTCGGCGACGACTCCGACAGCAAAGCTTGCCAGGCCGCATACAAGCTCCGGCCAGCCGAACAGCCTTGAAATCGTTTCGCCATAGCCATAGCCCAGCGCCGAAACGAATGCGACCGCAAAATCGTCAACTGTAAATAATTTTTTCATTTACTTATCTGCTCCTGGCTTCATTTTTCTGTCTTTCATATTTCAGGTATTCCGCAGCCACCCGGACCTCATCACCGCTGATCCGGACCACCTTCGGCTTTTTGTTCTGCACTTGCGTCATTGCTTTTTCATAGCTGTCGATGAAATAATCGATGCCGTCCTTCATCCAGAGCAGAGCGGAACTTTCATCGCTGTCCGATACCATCAGGCGTTTTTCGATCATCGCCGACGCATCGGCATGGCTGATTTTATTGCGTATATCACTGATATGATAATACGCATACAGAAGATTCTGCAAGGTTTCCATGCTGTCGCAGGCGGAAAGGCCGGTAATCAGCGAAGGCTCGGTGTTTCCGACAGAGTTCGTCCTCAGGGAAGCGTATACACGCTGCGGATCCTCATCCCGGCCTCCCATTCCCCTGGTTCCCGAACGGTTATAGATTTTGACAAAGTAATGGTCGATGTCATCCATCTTGTAGTATTCATGAGGCTTAAGCTCCAGACGCTGTCTGGCAAAAAGCTCTGTGACCCGTTCTTTCAGATCCTCATCGCCGCAGTAATAGAATACTCCGGATCCCACCAGATTCCCCGGAGCTCTGGATTCGATCAGTGTCAGAGTCTGCTGGTAAAACTGATGCCGGTAGGCCCACTTCACCAGTTCAATAAACGGAATGCCGCCTTCGCCCTCAAGGAGTGCACCGTAGTCTTCGCGGATACTTTCCGCGATCACGCTGAAGATCATGCCGTAGCAGCGGGAATCCCGCAGGAACTTTTCATCCCTGAACAGTCTGCGCAGGCGGAGGATGCCGCTTTCCACCTCGGGTATATTGCACATGGACAGTCCCACATCCACGTGGCGCATGGCATAAATCATGCCGGCTATGCTCTCATTATATTCTCCGCTCTTTTCCCATATCCTTGCGATCATATCCGCCTTGCCGTAATTCAGGAAGGACCTGATTGCATGGAACAGCTCCGTAACGCCAAAGCCTTCGGTATCATCGCGTATAATGCCGGTCATTTCCCTCTGGGAGCCGCGCAGTGTAAAAATCTTCTTCAGGCGGGTTATGCTTTCCGGCATGGTAACCATGATATCCAGCATGTTAATGACAACGAAGGTATCCGCCGCATCATCGCCGTTCAGCGAAACATACAGATTGACTTCCTCACAGTCTTTGACAATGGACTTTTCCAGCGCCATCATGCTGTCAGCCCACCGCTCTCCATCTGCCATGATATTCTCCGGAATGAGGCGGATGGCGGTTTTCTCGTTTACGGGCAGGAGTTCCAGCTTGGAAGAGTCCTTCAGCGCCGCGTAAAGATAGTTCTTTATCCATCGGATACAGGGTCCGGGGTGATCACGAAGCTCCGGGAATGCGTCAAACAGCGCGTCCCT
>JAFUAE010000035.1 GCA_017460845.1 Lachnospiraceae bacterium | reverse complement strand
TATACCCTTTTCTTAAAGATCGCGCAATACAGTGAGCGTTCTGAACTTGTGATTTACCTGCCTTGCAAAAAGCTGTCCCGCATTCTGCTCAAATTCCTCCGTATCCAGCCCTTCGTAAAATGCAGGATCATAAAGCGAGGTCAGAGAGGAGGAGATGCATTTCTGCCAGATCTTCGTGGTTTCCTCCTTTTCAGCATATCCCGGCACCAGAGTGTATTCCCCCTGAAGCACCAGCAGACGGAGCTCGAAAATATGGCGGATCAGCTCCGGCTCCTGTGCTTTCTCCCGAAGTGCCTTCAGTGTCACATACATCAGATTGAGCAGCGCTTTTGCTTCCTCCTCCGGCATGCCTTCCGCCGAAAAATAATCTCCCGCTTCCAGTACATACATGGCCAGCACAGACAGGTCAAAATCAAAGGCAAGCTCCCCGAACGCATCTATCACATCCACAGAATGCAGGTTGTAGGCGCTTCTCCCTTGAACAAGACTAAAGGAAGCGCAGGTCATGGGACGGACTGCCCCGATGATCTTTGATCCGGCTTTGGCGGCTCCTCCCGCAAATGCCGTGATCTTCCCGAGCTTATCCGTCAGCAGGACGAGCCTTCGTCCGTACTCCCCCTGGGGCGCGGCGCTGATGATGATTCCTTTTGCCTGTATTTCGTCTTTCATTTACCTGTATTTCTTCAGATCGTATCCGTAGCTTCTGATCAGATTCTCATCGTCCCGCCAGTTTTTTCTGACCTTGACAAAGAGCTTCAGATTGACCTGGGCTCCCAGCTGATCCTCGATCTCAGCCCTGGCTGCAGTTCCGATCTTTTTGAGCATGGAACCGCCCCGGCCGATGATGATGCCCTTATGACTGTCGCGTTCGCAGACGATGTCGGCATCGATATCGAAGATGCCGTCCTTACGTTCCTTGAAGCGGTTGATCTGGACGGCAGTGCCGTGCGGGATCTCCTCCTTGATATGCTTCAGCATCTGCTCACGTATCAGCTCCTCCGCTATGGAACGCATCGGGATCTCCGTAACGGTCTCCTCATCATAATAAAGCGGTCCTTCCGGCATATATCGGAATAGCGTATCCAGCAGCTCTTCCTCATTTTTACCGGTCACGGCGGATACGCAGATGATCTCCTCGTACTCGCATTTTTCGCGGTAGGCTTTGATCACATTCTCGATTTCGTCGGGATCGTCCAGTGTATCTGTCTTATTGATCACCAGCAGCACCGGATGCTTTTTCCGGTCTACGGCCCGCAGCATTTCCGCAATATGTTCCTCCCCGGCGCCGATATAGGTCGTCGGTTCTACGAGCCAGAGGATCACATCCGCGTCACTGAAGGTCTTTTCCGCCACAAGATCCATATACTCCCCAAGCTTATTTTTGGCCTTATGGATCCCGGGCGTATCCATAAATATGATCTGCCCGCGTTCATCGGTATATACAGTTTCTATTTTATCCCTTGTCGTCTGCGGCCTGTCCGAAGTAATGGCGATCTTCTGTCCGATCAGCCGGTTCATGAGTGTGGATTTACCCACATTCGGACGCCCGACCAGGGCGGCATAGCCTGATTTCATGTCCTTTCTCCTTTGGTCAGGGAAATGTTGAATTTGCCCCCGCCGGCTGTCAGGATCCGCAGACTGCCGAGACCATGCGAAATGCAATTCACGCGGTCTTCCGGCTTGTCTATCCTCGAAACCTGCTATGCACGCAGGTTTCTACGGCTATCCTGCGCCATAAGACCTGGAATTGCGATTTCGCAGGTCTATGGCATCTGCCAATTCCTGGCAGCCGGCGGGGCATTTAATCAGCTGTAGAGATTTCTCAGCGATTTGAACAGAGCCCCTTCCTTCTCGATCTGGGACTCATTGCCGATCGTACAGATCGCCTCACTCTTCAGAAGCGCCCGGATATAAGCGGCGCAGCCCCTGAGCTTTTCTGCGCTGCAGCTTAACACTTCGTCGCGCTCCTGCTGCAGTTCTTCATCCGTAGTATTGAAAAAGCAGTCGGATATGGAAAGAGCAGCCTTGTCGGAAGCCGTCAGCGGCCTGTCCATAGCCGAAATTGCCCCTATAATAAATTTCTCAACGGTGCTGTCTTCGCCCTCCCACTTATCAAGATAGTCCGGGAGCTCCTCAAATACTTTATTTGTTTTTCCGATTTCCGGATCTCTGTAGGATACCAGGAATGCCCTTCCAGTCCTTGCAAAGCCGGACATGCAGCCGTAAGCGCCTCCAAGCACACGCAGATTGATCCAGAGATAGTCATAATTCAGCATGACCCTGAGTACCTTGAGCACGCCGGTATAAGGAAGTCCCGCATCCGCAAAGTTACCGCAGCGCGCAACATAATTGACCTGGGAGCTGTTTTTCAGTCCCTCGTTGAGCGTACTGAGCGGAGCCAGCTCTCTGCCAGAAATCATTCCCGGATGTTCCCTGTTCTCCTTTTCCAGCTCTTCCCTGCGGTTCAGCGCTGCAGCCTTCAGCTTCTCCTCAAAGACCGGGATCTGCGCTTCCAGCGAATCCTTGGCCTTTTTGCTGCCATACAGGGCATAGACTGCATTTCCTTCCCTGAAGATCCTGTCGAGCACGGCTTTCATCGAACGGATAAAACGCTTCAGGTGTACAGGCTCTTTTGTCAGCCTGCATGCCGCGCTGATGAAATCATAATATGCCACGCCGGCGGTCAGGTCGGAGAATCTTGCCCCCTTTGTCAGATAGGAGGACGCCCTCAGGGCAGCCGCCGTATGGGAAGCGGAATCCAGCTTTGACTGCATATGGCTGCGGATCTCCGGAAGCAGCTCCATCAGTCTCTCCGGATCGTCCAGAATGGTTTCCGTGATCATTTCCGCCGCCAGTTCAAATCCGCGTCCGATTTTATCCTCCAGCGTCCGGATATCCGCTGACAGCTTTCCTGAAACCACTGCCTTTGCCCCGGCTTTTTCCCTGACCGAATATGGTTCGATGCTGAAGGATACGCCGCCCGTATTCAGCAGGATCTCATCATAAAGATCGCTGTAATGATGGCTTTCTGTACTCAGCTCGCCAAGCACATCCGTAAGCAGCGCGGCAAACTGCAGCTCATCCTCATTGAGGCCGTCCAGGTCAAACATTACCTTGCTGTAAGCGATGCCCTTTGCATCCGCTTCGGTATAAATGATATTTCCTTCTCTCTGATAGCTGACCTTTTCCGCTTGCTTTTCAATATCGCTGACCTTAAGGACCGGGAGCTTTGATATCACTTCCGGGGTATCCGGCTCTGCCTGATAAGCCTTGAGCGCCATCGTCTCAAGCGCCAGTTCTTCCTTTTCCTCTGTGCTTAATTCTTTCCTGTATGTATCCAGCTTCGCTGCCAGCGCCCTGTTCTCCTCTTCGGTCAGGCCTTTTTTCGGCAGAATATTGACATAGGCCCTGAACGGATTCTCAAGCAGATATTTGCGGATCTTCTGCTCGAAATAATCGGTCTCGATAAGTTCCTTCACTTCCTGAAGCGCATCGTTATAGAACAGGTAGGTAAACGGAGACTTGTCATAAAGCCATGTGCCGAACATCGTAATGCCCGCAGCCAGTCCGGCCGGCAGGCTCCCGTAATCCTCCTCGCGGAATTTAAACTCCAGATAATTGAGCTCCGCCCTCAGGCTCTTTTTATTGATGCCTTCTTCGACAAGCTTTTCGAGCGTGCTCCTGATCACGGAAGCAAACTCCTCCTGTTTGTCCGCGTCCGTATTTTTGGCAATGATGGAGAAATACGGCTGCATGATCTCCGAAACCAGTCCGCCGTAAATATCCTCGCCGATGCCGGCCTTCACGAGAGCCTCGCGGAGCACGGCTCCCGGGGACGTCAGCAGCACGGATTCCAGGATCTGCCATGCAATCGCAGCGGTCTGCGACGGTTCCTCGTCCAGCACATAGTTTTCCGAAAGATAGCATTTGCCGCTTTCCTCTTCTCCGGCGCCGACGGCATAGAAATGGTTCTCCGTCTTCGGTTCTGCAAATGCTGCCTGCGGATCGATATGCGAATCCACTTCGATCTTTTCAAAATCCCTCAGGTAATTGTCATCGATCCATTCCAGCTTTTCCTCCATATCCATATCCCCGTAAAGGTAAATATAGGAATTGGAAGGATGATAATAAGTCCTGTGGAAATCCAGGAATTCCTCATAGCTTAAGGACGGAATATCCGATGGAAGCCCGCCGGATTCATTGCTGTACACAGTGTCCTCAAAAAGCGCATGCATCGTGCATCTCTCCAGAACAGAATCCGGATTGGAGAATGCGCCCTTCATTTCATTGTACACAACGCCGTTGATCTTCAGCTCCTCATCCTCGGTCCCCTGATTCAGAAGCTCGTAATGCCAGCCCTCCTGGCGGAAGATCTTGGGCTCGATATAAACATTCGGGTGGAAGACCGAATCGAGATAAACATCCATCAGATTCATAAAATCCTTATCATTGACGGATGCGATCGGATACAGGGTCTTGTCCGGGAATGTCATCGCATTCAGGAAGGTGTTCAGGGATCCCTTTGCCAGCTCCACAAACGGATCCTTCAGCGGATATTTGGCGGAACCGCAGAGCACGGAATGCTCCATGATATGCGCCACGCCGGTAGAATCCTTCGGTGTCGTCCTGAAGCCGATCATGAATACTTTATTCTTATCGTCGTTTTTCAGCGTGAAGACTCTGGCTCCTGTCCCGATGTGCTCATACAGGGATCCCTCCCCGCGGAACTCATCAATGTGCTTTCTCTCTACTAATCGGTATTTCGGGCATGTGTTGTTCATCGATCGTTAAATTCCCCATAAAAAAGTCTTTTAAAATTGCTGCTCCCTCACGTACGCAGTTGTGTACGAAAAGAATCTGATCGGACCGTGACGGAATTGCCGTCAGATCCTCTATCCCGTTTTCCTCCGCGATCGTCATCGAACGGAAGATATGATAGTCGCTGGTAATGATTCCGACCTTCGGTACATAGTCCGGCTTCCAGACTCTGTCCCCCGGGCCTTTCGGCGTCTTGCGGATCCCGGTGTCCTTCCGGATCACTTCTGAAGCGCTGCGGATAATACCGAGCGTAGATGTGGCCCTCGCCTCCACTCTCATGGACTGGCTCGGGATCCCCTTCATGCTCAGGTAATTGTACATTGCAAATGCTTCCGGCACCGCATCTCCGTCCTCCTGTCCTCCCGCAAGCACAAGCACGGCCTGGGGATTCTTCTGATAGACATCGAAGGCCTTGTCCAGCCTGTACATCAGAGTCCTGGAAATGCCGTCGGAATACACTCTCGCGCCCATGACGACACAGTAATCCACGTTCTCATTTGCGCCTCCGCGGGCTGCGGATATCACCAGATTCATAATCATGAAAAAGATAAACATGCCGAGTCCGAAGGTGGAATAAATAAAGGTCGGCAGGAATTCCGGCATATCATCCGCATGCTTCAGGGAACGCCGCATAAAGAATGCCATTGCCGCAAAAATAAACGCGAAAAACAGCCAGACCGGACAGTAGGAGGTACTGATGCCTCCGTACCCTACGATCACGCCGAAATAAGCCAGACAAAGGGCGGCACAAATATAAAAAATAATGGACAGGGTTCTGTTTCTCATTTCTTTTTATGCTTTTACGGCGAGCAGTTCACGGACTGCAGGCGTCTGACTGAGCTGTACACGCAGCTTCTGTCTGGAATGCGGACAGCTGTCCTGCGGGATCATGGTCTCCGCATCCCGGATGGAAAGGACTTTTACAGTTTCGCTGACGCATCCCGGCTTCAGGATCTCGATCTCATCCCCGACAGAGAACTTGTTTTTCTGCTCGATCAGGATACTGCCGTCCGGAAAGATCTCCTCCGTTGTGCCGAGATAAATATAATTTCTGATATAGGTATTATTGTCATAGATCTGGGCGCTGCTGTCCGGCTTTCCGAAATAAAAGCCCGTCGTAAATTCGCGGTAGGTGCACTTTGCAATTTCTTCCCTGTAGAGGTCCAGATTGCTCCGGTAGAGCTCCGGATCCGTAAAATAATCATCGATGGCGCGCCGGTATGCCCTTGCGGTCACCGCCACATACAGCGCTGTTTTCATGCGTCCCTCGATCTTAAAGCTGTCGATGCCGGCACCGACCAGCTCCGGAATGTGCTCTATCATGCACAGATCCTTCGAGTTGAAAATAAAGGTGCCCCGTTCATTTTCCTCTACAGGAAAATATTCGCCCGGGCGTTTTTCCTCAACGACCGCATAGTTCCACCTGCATGGATGGGTGCATGCGCCCTGGTTGGCGGAGCGTCCCGTCATGAACCCGGAAAGCAGGCATCTGCCGGAATAGGAAATGCACATAGCCCCGTGTACAAACGATTCGATCTCCAGATCGGGGCCGATCTTTTCCCTGATCTCCTTCAGTTCCTGCAGCGACAGCTCCCTTGCATTGACGACGCGCTTAGCTCCAAGCTCCTTCCAGAACAGAAAGGATTCGTAGTTCGTCGTATTCATCTGGGTGGAAACATGAAGATCGATTTCGGGAACGATGCGCCTTGCCATCATAAAAAGACCCGGATCAGAAATAATAAGGGCGTCGGGACGTATCTCCTTCAGCTCGCGGAAATACGCCTCAGCACCCTCCAGGTCATAATTATGTGCAAAAATATTGACAGTGACATACACCTTTACGCCATGCTCATGCGCAAAGGCAATCGCCTCCGTCATTGTTTCCCTGTTGAAAGTATCCGCCTTTGCTCTCAGAGAGAAGGCTTGCCCGCCGATGTATACGGCATCGGCACCGTAAGTAACTGCCGTCTTGAGCGTATCCAGATTGCCGGCAGGAATCAGTAATTCCGGTTTTTTCATACCATTAACAGTTTTCTGCATTAATTATCACGTCATTTATTCAGCTGTCCCTGACACCGGCAGACAGCTGTATGATTATCCCGGCCGCCGGGAAGCATAACGCTCATCGAGATGCCGTCCCCGATACTCAGCACCGCACTCTCCAGCGCAGGATGATGCTTGATCCGGTAAAGGAATTCCCGCATGCGTTCGTGGGTCGTTCTTACCCGCCTCGGAACCGTAAATCTGGATTCCGTTACGGTCTGTTCCTGCAGCACATTGTCCGCAATCAGTACGGAGCCCTCATGCATCAGCGAAAGAATGCAGGGAAGCCATATCAGATACTGGCCCTTTGCCGCATCCAGAAATATAAGGTCATAGCTTTGGCCCGCCCCGGAAAGCGCGGGCAGCACCTCTCCGGCATCCCCCCGTCTCAGGCTGATCCGGTCCTCCAGGCCGGCTCTCCGGATGTTTTCCTCCGCGACCGGTATCCTCTTTTCATAATTTTCGATCGTTGTGATCACGGCATTGCTGTTTTGTGCCATAACGATACTGCTGTAGCCGATCGCCGTCCCGATCTCCAGGATCTTTCCGGGACGCAGCATACGCATGACCGTCTTTAAAAAGCTTTCCGTCTCTCTCCGGATGATCGGAACATCATGCTCTCCGGCATAACGTCTGAGCTCTGCAAGCAGGGGCGTATTCTCCGGCTCCAGGGAATGCAGATAGGATGTCAGTCTGTCCGGAGCACTCATTGCGCCTCACCGCTTTCCGTGCTCTCCCCGGCTGTATCCGCAGCATCCGCGCCGGTACTTTCTCCGGATCCTTCCGCGGCATCCTGGCCTTCATCCCCGCCGCTGATGATGCCGTCCTCCGTCTCCGCCGAGGCCGCCTCCAGCTTCAGCTTGTCCTCGTATTCCTCCTCGGTCAGATCGATCGTCTTCAGGATCTCCTTGGTGGACATGGAGGTGTTGACCTTGTATGTCCCCGGATAAAAACCGATATCATAGAGCCTTGCCTGAATGCGGAAGGCATAGGTGTTCGGAATGACATGATCCGCATAAAGCTTTTCCGCCAGTTCATCGATCGTTTCGCCCTTTTCCACCACGATTTCCACATCGCGTCCAGGCGCTTCTTCCGCAGAATCCGCACAGAAAACCGTATACCCGAAACGGTAGCCGAAATTGACTACGGTAAATGCAAACAGGACCAGCAATGTGATCGCTATCACATGTCCGGCCACTCCGATCAGAATGGATGATATGCTTTTTAACGAAGAGTCTTCGTTCCTCATACAGAAACCTCAGAGACCACCGGCAGGATCGTCGGCGTACGCTTGATCCTGCGCCAGATATAATCGCTCAGTTCATTGCGGATCGTATTCCTGACCCTTGCCATATCCTTATATCTGCGGCATTCGTCGATTGCCTTCAGAACAACTTCCCTGGCCTCGCTGATGAATTCTTCATTTTCCTTTACGTAAATCAGACCGCGGGTCTCGATTTCAGGCCCGGCAATGATCTGGCCGCTTCCCTTCTGCAGAGTAACGGCTACGATCATGATACCATTCTGGGAGAGACTTTGTCTATCTTTGAGGACTGCGGTACCGACATCCCCGATGCCCAGTCCGTCCACCAGTACCGGTCCTGCCTGAACTTTATCAATGACTCTGCAGGAATCCTGCGAAAGCTCCACGACATCGCCTGTATCCACCAGCAGGCAGTTTTCTCTTGGCATGCCGATCGCCACCGCTACATCCTTCTGCGCCAGACGGTGCCTTAATTCTCCATGGACCGGGATCGAAAATCTCGGATGCACCAGTGCGTAGATCAGCTTGAGCTCCTCGACGCAGGCGTGTCCCGAAACATGCGTATCCTGATAGATGACCTTGGTCCTTCTTCTGGACAGCTCGTTAATGACCTTGGAAACAGCTTTCTCATTGCCCGGGATCGGCGTAGAGCTTAAAACGATCACATCATTGGCGCTTAAGGAAAGCTTCCTGTGCTGTCCGGTGGCCATACGCGACAGGACCGCCATGGATTCTCCCTGGCTGCCGGTCACGATCAGGACGATCTTATCATCCGGATAATTCTTGATCTCCGAAATATCGATCAGGGTTCCTTCCCGGACCGTAATATACCCGAGCTCCGCGGCCGTACCGATGATATTGATCATTGACCTGCCGTCGATCACGACCTTTCTGCCGTACTTTTCCGCAACGGTGATCACCTGCTGCACCCTGTCGACATTGGACGCAAAGGTTGCAACGATAATGCGGTTTTCCTTATGCTCCGCAAAAATCGTTTCAAAGGTATGTCCCACCGTTTTTTCCGACATGGTAAAGCCCTGCCTCAGCGCGTTGGTGGAATCGCATAAAAGCGCCAGAATGCCCTGCTTTCCAAGCTCTGCAAATCTCTGCAGGTCAATCGTATCGCCGAAAACAGGCGTATAGTCCACCTTGAAATCGCCGGTATGCAGGATCACTCCCGCCGGTGAATGGACTGCCAGCGCCGCGGCATCCTGGATAGAATGGTTTGTCTTGATAAACTCTACGCTGAAATCGCCGGCTTTGACAAAATCGCCGAACTGGACTGTGTTCAGTTTCGCGCTCTCAATGAGCCCGTGCTCCCTGAGCTTATTTTCGATCAGTGCGCGCGTCAGCCTTGTGCTGAAGACCGGCACATTCAGTTCTCTCAGGACATAGGGAAGCGCGCCGATATGATCCTCGTGCCCATGGGTAATGAAGAAGCCCTCGATCTTATCCGCGTGTTCTTTTAAATAGCTGATATCCGGAATAACCAGATCCACGCCCGGCATGTCCTCATTCGGAAATGCCATGCCGCAGTCTATGATAACAATGCTCTTTTCAGACTCGATGGCGGTGATATTCATGCCGATCTGTTCGAGTCCGCCGAGCGGTATAATACGTATTTTTTTGCCTGAAAGAGGCGGAACACGAAGTCCTGCTGCACTCTTTATCAGTTCAGCGAGCGGATTGACCGGCAGCAGGCTTTTCGCCGTCTTCTTCTCCCGGATCTCTTTCTTCTCCCGGATCTCTTTCTTTTCCTGGACCTTTTCCTTCTCTGTCCTGGTCCTCAGAACGGCTGCCATGTCCGGAGCCGTTTTTTTGTTTTTGGATTTGTCCTTTACCTTGCGCTCAAGCTTCTTGCTGAATCTGCCCTGCGCCTTCTTTTCCGGGGACTTCCTGAATTTCTTTTTAATTTCCGTTAACTGTTTTCTTTCCGTTTTTGAATTTTTACTCATCTTTCTAAATCAATTTCTCCATCCAGCATCTGAGAAAAGATCTCATATACTGCTGCTTCTTCGTCCTCGTCAAGCACATCCTCATAGATCGCTTCGGGATCTTCCGGAGAGGAAACGTCCTTAAATACATAACACTCCCCGTCATCGCCATCCGGCGCGTCAGTCACAAGAATATAGGTATTTCCCTGAAAAATCGTACTTTCAAGAATGGTAAACTCAACCTCGCTGCCGTCGTCCATAATCATGACGATCTTATTATCTTCCATGGTCTCCTCCTGTACTGCCGCTGTTGGCGATATAATCCTCAAGAATTAAAGCTGCGGCGATCTTGTCGATATACTGCTTGCGTTCACTTTTTGCTACTTCTGCTTCCTCCAGGATCTCGTCCGCACCGACTGTACTCAGACGTTCATCCCAGAGCACTACGGGAATCTCCAGCCGTTCCGCTTCCAGCCGGTGTTCCAGTTCCTCCTTGAATGCTTCGGTCTTCAGGGCTCTTTCCCCCCTGCTGTCGTCCATGTTGAGCGGAAGTCCGAGCACGATCTTTCCGACATCGTACTCAGCCGCCAGCTCCGTGATCCTGCGGAAGGTAGGCCGCAGCTTTCCCTCCTTTTCTCTTGTGATCGTCTCAAGAGGGGATACGATCACTCCCATCGGATCCGTCATGGCAACGCCTGTCGTCTTTGCCCCGAAATCCAGTCCCATCAGTCTTTTCAATATCTGCTCCTTTGGGAACTGTCAGCTTCCCTGTAATGAAAATTGGCGCCGTTTAACAAACGGCACCATGAAAACCAAAATCATTAATGATAAAACAAGCTTACTTATCTCTGAGCCTCGAATCAACATAAGCAGCCATAAGTTCTTCCAGGATCTCATCCCTCTGCACCTTCATGATCAGGCTGCGGGCATTTTTATGGCTCGTGATATAAGTAGGATCTCCGGACATCACATATCCGACGATCTGATTGATCGGATCGTAACCCTTTTCGACCAGTGCGCTGTAAACATGCTGCAGTACCTCTGCGGCATTCGGCTGGTCGGCTAATTTTACGCTCTGGATAACTTGTGTATCGGTGTTGTTCATGTGCCCGTCCTTTGTTCGCGCTGCTTTTCCGTTATCTTTAAGATAAGCTGCGGATGACTTCGCGCTTCGCGCTCACGTCATCCTCAACAGATATTCGCAACACGCATCGCTCACTTTTGTTCGCGCTGCTTTATTGCTCATATCTGTTGCCCGCCCAAATGTCCATACGCGTCAGCAGGCAAGCCTGCACGCGTCTGTCCATTCGTTCGGAGCTTATCACTTATTGTACTCCAAAAGGATACTCTCGTCCATAACATTTTCCTGAACAATCTGTGAACCTTTTCCGCTTAATATAACATTTTGATGAAGTTCATCCGAGGGTTTCAGG
>JAFUAE010000034.1 GCA_017460845.1 Lachnospiraceae bacterium | reverse complement strand
TATGAGAAGACCAAATATTATATCTGTTACCAGATGGAACTGGAATCTGCGCTGAGTTCCATGGTGACTAAGCTGGAAGAGGCGGGTATCGCGGAGGATACCGTCATCGTGCTGGTTGGAGATCATTATCCGTACGGTCTCGGCAACGGCAAGACCTGGCATAATGACAGGGATTATATCGACGATCTGATCAAGGCCGACGATGTTCTCTACTGGAATGAGGACAAAAACGGGCTGATCATCTGGTCCGGCTGTCTGGAGCATGAGATGAAGGACCTGGCCCGGGAGATCACCGAACCGGTCTCCAGCCTGGATATTCTGCCGACAGTTTCCAACCTGTTCGGCGTGGAATTTGATTCCAGACTGCTTCCCGGAAGGGACGTTTTTGCGCCTGATACAGAGCCGTTTGTATTCTGGAACAACCGCAGCTGGATCACAAAAGCGGGCAAGTATGATTCCCGCAAGAAAATGTTTTACCCTGCAAATGCTGCCGGCCCGGACTCTGATGCTGCAGCGGCGGGTGAGGCAGATGCCGGAGAAAGCGGGACCGCAACACCCTCGGAGATTGTTCGGCCGGAAAAGGAACCGGCTCCGGAAATCGAGCCGATTCCGGCAAAAGAAGCGGATCAGGAATATCTGAGCGCCGTAGCCGCAATGGTCGAAAACAAAATTCTGATGTGCTCCCGCATCATGGAGCTGGATTATTACGGGCGGATATTCGGCCCGGATGAGGTACATGGCGATCCGGAAGCGGTCTGGGCGCTTGTCAGTGCGGAAATGGAAGAGCGGAAGCTCCGGGAGGAAGAGAAGCTGCAGGAGACGGATGCTGCCGGGCAGCCTCTCGAAAATGAAAATGCCGCAGCGCCTGCGGCAGAGACCGTGCAAAGCGATGAAACGGAAACAGCCGGATACTGATAAATTTGCTTTATGCATTGCTTTGTTTATATAAAATGTTATAATATCCATAAATCAGACTGTTCAGGAAAATTCCTGGGCAGTTCTTTATAAATTCAAAGAAAAAAAATCAGGAACAGAAAATGCACGAAAAAGGAGGCTTAATTTCAATGCGCAGGATACTGGTCGTGATCGATATGCAGAATGACTTCATCGATGGAAGTCTGGGCACGCCGGAAGCTCAGGCAATCGTTGAAAATGTGAAAAAGAAGATTATGTCATATCCGCAAGGGGATATCGTTGCAACGATGGATACGCATGAAGAAAAGTACCTTTCGACTCAGGAAGGGAAAAAGCTTCCTGTAAAACACTGCATCCGCGGCACAAAGGGATGGGAGATCCGGGACGATATCGCTGCGCTCCTGGAGGAAAAGCAGGCAAGGATCGTCGAAAAGCCCGGCTTTGGCAGTCTGAAGCTCTCTGATGATCTGAAAAAGCTTGCTTCCGAGCATGCGATCGAACTGGAGCTCATCGGCCTGTGTACGGATATCTGCGTTGTTTCAAATGCCCTGATCTTAAAAGCATTTGTTCCGGAAGTAAAAATATCCGTGGATGCATCCTGCTGTGCAGGCGTTACACCCGAAAAGCATAAGGCGGCACTTGAGACGATGCGTTCCTGCCAGATCTGCATCACCAATGAATAAGATTGCACCGCTGATTTCAAAATAAATATGGATCTGGAAGAGTGTTGGTAAGTCCATGTATTTATTCGCAAAACCCTTGTTTAACGAATAGATAATGCGAAAATCAAGGCAAATCTCACGAAATTCATCAACATTCCCACATTTTTATTCACATTACACAATAAGCTTTGGAAATGATTAACAAAAAGGAACTGTGTCAAGCCAGTTCCTTTTTTCTTTATGTATGAAATGATGTGCAGTGAGTTATATTATTGCGAATGTCTCGGGACAAATTTATCTGAATTATAAATTGCCCGAAAAACAATTTCTTTCGAAAATCTCATGAACGAAATACTTCCTCATTCAGCAAATTCTCAGATTTAGCCACGACCAGAGTAACCGCAGCATCTCCTGTTACATTGATGCAGGTCTGCATCATGCCCACAATTGAGTAAAGACCCATAATGATACTGATGGCTTCCGCAGGTACACCGATCTGAGGAACCAGGATCGAGATGCATACGAGCGCGCCTCCGGGTACGCCCGGAGCTCCGACAGATAAGACAAAAATTGCAAGGAACAAAGTCAGCATCGTCGAGCTCGTGATCGGGATCTCAAATATTTTGGCAAGGAAAAGCGCACTGATCATTTGTGTAATGCAGCCGCCGTCCATATTGATCGTTGCACCCAGAGGAAGTGAAAACGAATAGATCTTCTTGGAAATCCCAAGCTTTTCATCACAGATTTTCATGGATGTGGGCAATGTCGGATTGCTGGCAGCAAAGGTAAAAGCCGTAACCATTGCCGGGAAATATTTCCTGAAAAATGTCATCGGATTCATTCTTCCTATGACCAGGATCATAAGGCCGTATATGACGAGCATCAGTATATCCGCAAAATAAATGGTCGGAACCCAGGAGAATACGGATATTAACGCTTCTGTATTCATGGAAAGGACCATTTTTGACATTGAACAGAAAATTGCAAGCGGCATCACCTGAATAATCATGGAAGTGATTTTTGAAAAAACCAGATAACAGTCATTGAGAACATCCTTAAAGCAGGTCAGCTTATCTGCAATAAAACCTGCTGCACTGCCCATCATTGCCGCAATGAAAATGATCTGCAGCATATCCGCTTTCAAAAACGGATTAACAATATCACTCGGGATAATGCCGACAATGGTATCCTTAATGGATGCGCTGACTCCGGCACCCTTTGCAATCGTTGCGGAAGCTGCATCTGATACTGCCTGCTGAAGTGCCGGATTTCCGATCGGGATCAGCATCCAGACGGCGGCTCCCAGTGCAATTGCAATAAACGAAGTAATGAAATAACTGCCGATTACCTTTCCTGCAATCCTTCCGAGCGCCTTCATATCTCCGAAGTCCGCAATACTTGAAGCTATGGAAAACAGCACCAGCGGAGCAACGACCATTTTAAGCGAGTTCAGGAACATGGTCGTGACCGGGGTAAACAGATTCTGGGACAGGGAATCCGCCGCTTCCTGACTCAGGACTGCCTTAAAAACAAATCCCGCCAGAAGACCGAGGATCAGCGCCAGAATTGTCCGGTATAGCTGTGTATATTTGGATTTTACAACCTTGATCACGGCAATATTGGTACCGTGGCTGTGCCTGATCGTCATATCGCCGTCAAGCACTTTACTGTTCAGCATTTCAATCAGCCGGCTGACTTCGGGATCGTCGTCAAAAGCTGCAGTATGGCCGATATCCGATCGGTCAAAGGCTGTACCTCTTGCTGAAATGCGGATTTCAAGATTGCCGAGAAAACGGTGGATTTTCAGATTAACATGTGCTTTAGGATCTTCCGGCAAATGCTCCGCCATGACATCGATGACATCTTCTACTTCAAGCGCTGTCTTTGTGACCTCTGCCGAACTGATTCCCTTAGCTGAACCTAATTCCCTGCGTATATATTCGATTGCTTCAGGTATTTCTGTACGATTTTTTGAAATAATCATTTCAGATTTCTCCAAGTGCAAAAGTCTCTTAATATAATCATTTATTTAAGCTCTACTCTTCCATCCTCAAGAATGCTGACATTCGGAGACATTTCCCGCATATGCTGCAGGATCCGTCTGCCTTCTGCTTCGGAAGGATCCGCATAACGCGTACGACAGCCGCTTTGTATTGCAGGAATAAAGCGGATCTGTTCGACCGAACCGTCATGAGCATTCAACACAAGCTCATACAGCCCCGTATCCAGCGTTTTTGAGTTGAACAGATAATTGCCCAGGCTGTATATGACAGGCACCTTTGCGGCGCTTTCAGAGCCGTCGGAATGGATCCTGATCCCGTCCAGCCAGTCCAGCCTCTGGAGGATATGCGGATGCGCTCCGACGATTGCATCGGCGCCGGCCTGCGCAATCTGTTTTCCCTGCTTCAGCTGCCAGTCGTCAATATGCTCCGTGCCCTCGGTGCCCCAGTGGATAAAGACGATCGTAAAACAGCCCATTTTCTTGCATTCCCTGATCCTGGCCGTCAGGCGGTCCATATCGTAAAGGCAGCGGAAAACGCCGGCTGAGCTGTCAGTCGCCCCGACCGTATCTGGATTTCCCATACGTTCGATCTGCGTCGCGGCAAGGATGGCGATCTTTACCTCTCCGTTGGTAAATAACACAGGCCGGGAAGCATCGTCAATATTGCGTCCTGCGCCGCAGAACGGCAGGCCGATGCCTTCCAGCGTTGAAAAGGTATCCTGCATGGAATCCGGTCCGTAATCATTGACATGGTTATTGGCAAGGCCCACGAGATCCGCCCCGATATCCTTCATCAGGGATGCATATTCCGGTTTGGCGCGGAATGTAAACTGCTTTCCCGGAAGCGGCGTACCGCGGCTTGAGTACGGAAATTCATTATTGATCATAAAAATGTCGGCGCCGCGCATACATGACATCATGCCTTCATCAAAGCCCCGGCTGATATCCGGAAAGCCGCCGGAACGCTGCAGCAGGGAAGCCATGATCGCATAGGAGGGATCAAACAGAATATCCCCTGCAAAGCGCAGTGTGATCCTGTCAGGGTCCGCCTGTGAGACAAGATGGTAGCCCTGTTCGAGAAGGGCATTTAATTCGGCTTCTTTCCGAAGCCTCTCCTCTTCTGCAAGCCGGCTCTCCTCTTCTTCCCGGAGCCTCTGCAGCTCCTCTGCGCCGAGCGTCGTTGTTTCGGGTTCTGTCGGAGACGTCGTTTCCGTGACGGAGGATCCGTCTGATCTGCCGGGCTCAGGAGAAGCTTCTGATTCATTCACAGAGGATGCTTCTGATCCTTCGGTGCCGGATCCATCCAAAATGCCCGCCTCAGCGAGAAATTCTTTCAGGGTCATGTCTCCGCCGGCAAGCCTCCGGAATGCATCCGCCCCGCCGTAATAGCGCAAAGCCGCAAAAATCAGCGCACAAAAAACGAACGCAGCCGTTAAACCTAAGAATAATTTGCGGGCTGCGCTCGATTGATGCTTTTTTCTGGATCTTCCCGGAGCGTCCTTTCTCCGGGACCTTCCTTTATTCCGGTAATCGTCTTGCATGAAGTAATTACTATGAAAGTTAACGAGAGCAAGTCGCAGACGCAGCTCGAGTGTTACTTTCATGTATGACGCGGCGCTTAGCGAGCTAAGACCGAAGGTCAACGCGAGCTTAGCATAGCCGTTTACTATGAAAGTTAACGAGAGCAAGTCGCAGACGCAGCTCGAGTGTTACTTTCATGTATACGTAGTGCCAACGTAGTTGGCACCTGGTTTACTGATTTCCGTAATATGCTGCTGTATAAACCTCTGTTACATCCGAGGCAGTCAGCGGTACCAGATTGGTCGTCATGCAGGTATCGTGCATGGCCAGTGCCGTTAAAGCCTGGAAATCATCGGGATTTACACCTTCCAGATCCGACAGCTTCGGGCTGATGCCGATTTCGGCATTCATGTCAACGATGGCGGAAACCACTGCCTGGGCAGCGGATCCGGCATTATAGCTGAGACCCATTGCGTCGGCCAAAACCTCAAATCGCGGGGCAAATTCCGATTTCATCATATCAAAATTGAGTACATAAGGCAATAGGACCGCGTTGCATACACCGTGCGGCAGATTGTAGTGTCCGCCGAGTGCATGCGCCATCGCATGGACCATTCCGAGGCCTGCGTTGCTGAATGCCATACCGGCAACATTTTCAGCGTAAGCCATCATGGTCCTTGCCTTTTCGTCCGCGCCGTTTCTGACTGCGACGGGCAGGTTTTCCATAATGATGCGGATTGCCCAGACAGCATCCTTGTCCGTTACAGGCGTAGCGCCCTTTGAGAATACCGCTTCGATTGCGTGTGTCAGGGCATCCATACCGGTCGCGGCCGTCAGCTTCGGAGGCATGGAACTCATAAAATCCGTGTCATTGACGGCAATTGAAACCATGCAGTTGGTGTCGACCATGGCCATTTTACTGTGACGGACCGGATCCGTTACAATGTAAAAGGTCGTGCATTCGCTTCCGGTTCCGGCGGTCGTATTGATTGCCACCAGCGGAAGTCCGGCTCTGGAGGACTTGTCTACGCCCTCATACTGCTCGACTCTTCCGCCGTTTTCCATGACAATGCTGACTGCCTTTGCCGTGTCAATGGCGGAGCCTCCGCCGAGCGCGATCAGGACTCCGGCCCCGATTGCACGGGCGGCTGAAATACACTCATTTACGATCACAACGGACGGGTTGGGCTTTACGTCATAATAGACAGCGTATTCGATCCCGGCATCCGAAAGGACGTCTGCGACCTTCTGGGCAAGACCGCTCTGATACAGAAACCTGTCCGTGATCAGAAGCGCCCTGCTGATGCCTGTCTTTTTTAATTCAGGACCAATAAGACGGATCGCGCCTTTTCCGAAAAAAGTTGTTTTGACAGCATTGATTCTTTCAGGCATAGTTCTCTGCTCCTTACCGCGTATTACTGCACCATGCCGCAGACGACCTGGATCGGATCCCAGATCGTACACTGGGCGGATGAGAAACAGAAATCCACACTGCCGAGCTGCTGAACTGTCATGCCTGCCGTAATTGCAACTGCGATCGCATTGATACGGGTCGAAACATTTTTTCCGCCCCATGCCTGCGCGCCGACAACTCTCTTGCTGTCTGCTTCATAAATCAGTTTAATGTTGATCTTCTGCGGGTTCGGACAGATACCCGGACGGTCGTTTCCGCAGCCTGTAACGCTCTTTACGCGAAGGCCCGCCTGCCTTGCGGAAGCCTCTGTCAGTCCTGTGCGCGCGATCTCCGTATCACCGACACGGATGCTTGCGGTATGCAGGGATCCGCCGCGGCATACGGCGCAGTCTCCGACTGCATAAATGCCGGAAACATTGGTTGAAAGATCTTCGCCGACAAGGATCGCGCCGTTTGCTGCCGTTTCAATGCCGGTGCCTGCGATCAGGCCCGTTTTCGGGATCGTCGTTTCCGCCGAGATGCACAGATCACAGTTATAGGAATTGCGGTCAGTCTGGACCTGCTCCACGTAGGTCCGTCCGGGGAAGGAACGTACCGTTTCCCCGAGGCTGAATTTCACGCCTTCCAGCTCCAGCTGCTTCTGGATCAGTGTGCTGATCTCCGGATCAAACTCCGGAAGCAGCTGCCTGTTTCTGTCGATGATGCGGACGTTTCTGCCGAGCTTCAGGAAAGCCTTGGCAATTTCAAGACCTGACCAGGAAGCGCCCAGAATCACAATATCCGTCACATACGGCGTATGTACGAACTCTTTCAGGAAAATCAGTTCTTCTACGCTTTTCAGGGTATGTACGCCGACCTTGTCCGCACCCGGAACATTCGGGATCGCACAGGATGAGCCGACGGCGATCACCAGGCGGTCATAGCGGTCTTCAAATACCCTTCCGGAGCTGAGATCGCAGACCGTAATGCTGTGTGCGGAAGCATTAATGCTTCTGACTTCATGCATCAGGCAGGCATGGATCCCTGCCGCTGCGAGTTCAGTTTCCTTGCTCTGAATTGCCAGATTGAGTTCATCCAGACTTTCATTCAGATAATGAGGCAGTCCGTCAACGCCGCAGCTGTAGAACGGGCTTCTCTCATATACCGTGATCTGAGCCTGATTCTGGCCGGCGGCAATACCGGATGCAGCAGAAACGCCGGCTGCAATACTGCCGATTACTATGATTTTCATTTAGTAGCCTCTTAAAATAGTTATGACTCCATTGCAGGAGGATTGTCTACGATGCCGATGACCATGGCATCCACCGGTGCGGGATAGTCCAGGGCATACTGAGTCGTCTGATCTGTTGTGACAAGGACCAGCTCACCGATGCCTGCGCCGATGGTGTCGGCCGCCACAAACACATCCTTGCGGCCTCCGTTGACAGGCTGCACCATAAGGAATTTCAGCCCCTTAAGGTTATCCATCTTGCGTGTGGAATATACCGTTCCTTTAACAGTACCGAGAATCATCCCATACTCCTCTACTATTCATCTTTGCCGAGAACCGTGAGCCACTGTCCCTGACTGAGCAGAAATGCATTCCCGTCATCCGTGTCGACATGCATATCGAGTGCGCACTTATCGCCGACGCGGATCAGTACATTCCCCATAATGCCGGGCTTCTCCCCCTCGATTTTCACACTGACGCGGTCGCCGTTTTTGAATCCGAAACGCGCTGCATCCGCCGGAGTCATATGAATGTGACGGTCCGCGATGATCACGCCTTTGGATACCTGGATCTTTCCGTTCGGTCCCTTCAGCTCTATGCCGGGAGTCCCTTCCAGGTCGCCGCTGCTCCTGACCGGTGCCTTGACGCCGATCGTACGGCAGTCAGTCTGGGAAAGCTCGATCTGTGTGCTGCTGCGTTCCGGGCCAAGCACCCTGACCTTTGTCAGCGTGCCCTTCGGGCCGACAACATCCACACATTCCTCGCAGGCAAACTGTCCGGGCTGACTGAGCGCTTTTTTCGGAGTCAGCTGATAATTGCGGCCGAACAGCCAGTCCACATCGCTGCGGGTCAGGTGTACGTGCCTGACGGAAATACCGACAGGCACCTGGTTCTCTTTATTTTGAAGTTCCTTCAGAACAGCCTCCGTCACGATTTGGATCAGCTGCTGTTCCGTAATGTCCTGATAGATCAATTTGAATCACCTCATTTTAAGGAGAAACATTCGATCAAAGCTCGGGCATAACCTCACTGACACTGGTGTGAGGACGCGGAATGACGTGTACGCTTACGATCTGGCCGATACGTGCTGCAGCGTTATTGCCTGCCTCTACAGCAGCCTTGACAGCTCCGACATCACCCTGTACGAATACGGTAACAAGACCTGCGCCGATACGCTCCTGGCCGACAAGTGTAACATCAGCAGCCTTCAGCATTGCATCAGCAGCCTCGATATTGGCGGTAAGACCGTTGGTCTCGATCATGCCGAGTGCGGATACCAGAGCGACCTGCTCTCCTGCCGGTGCGCCTGACTTGCCGACTGCCGGGCCCTTAGCCGGAAGGATCTTCTCAATATCAGCATGCGGACGTGCAATGACATTTGAGCAGAAAAGCTCGCCAACGCGGGAAGCAGCAGCTTCGCCGGCTTCAACTGCAGACTTGACTGCGCCGACTTCACCGGTAACGATAACAGTTGTAAGACCGGCACCAATGGTGGCAGATCCGATAAATTCAACATCGGCAGCCTTCAGCATTGCATCGGTAGCCTCAATATTTCCAACAAGACCGTTTGTTTCAATAAAACCTAATGCCTTCATGATTCTCCTCCTGATATTTATGCACTAGTTAATGATTCATAATTCAGTTTCAGGTTCATCAGAACCGGTTCACTGCGGTTCCGGCACGACTTTTTTATGAAATAAGAAAGGAAAAAAGTCGCGCCTTCAAGTCCTCAGACAATGAACCGGGTTCTGATGACCTGCATAATTTTTGATTACACGATTCTGAGACCGCCCTCTGCAAGCGTGCAGCGGCGTCTGCGGCAGAAGCTCTTGGCATTTGTAATGCCCTCTCCGGTAGGACCTGCGATCGTCATGGTGCAGTGTCCTTCTCCGCCGATGCCAAGACCTGCCTTGGTGCAGCTGTTCTTGACAAAAATCGTGGACTCGATTGCTTTTCCGTAAGCAGTCATGTGATCCACATTCTTGGAGAACATGGAAGCGGTATGTCTGTTGCCTCTCTCAGCCCTGACCGCATATTCCAGAGCCTGCTCAAAGTCACGGACTCTGACGATCGGAAGGATCGGCATCAGCTGCTCGCACATAACAAACGGATGATCCATTTCGACTTCCATGATTGCAAGTCTGCAGCTGTCAGGAGCCTGAACACCGATCTGCTTGAGAATGACCGAAGCATTCTTTCCGACCCAGTCTTTATTCGGCTCATAGCCGTCGCCCTTGGCCTTTTTCTTGATGCACAGCCTTGTCAGCTGCTCTGCCTGCTGTTTATTGACCAGATAAGCGCCGTTCTTCTGAAGCTCGTGAAGCAGTCCGTCGTAAATGGCATCAACAGCGAAGACCTCTTTTTCTGCAAAGCAGACAATGTTGTTGTCGAAGGATGCGCCTTCGTAGATCTTCTGGCCTGCAAGTGCGATATCCGCTGTCTCATCTACGATAACCGGCGGATTTCCTTCACCGGCACCGATGCATTTCTTGCCGCTGTGCAGAAGCGCGTTGACCATTCCCATGCCTCCCGTGCCGACCATCATGCGGATCTTCGGGCTTGCAGCGAGCTTATCGACATTTTCCATCGTCGGCTCTTTGGTCATTGTGATCAGATTCTCAGGACCGCCTGCATCCAGGATCGCCCTGTTCAGTACCTGCAGGCACTCCCTGCAGACATTCTTTGCTCTCGGGTGAACATTGAAGACTACGGTATTTCCTCCGGCAATCATGCTGATGGAGTTATTGATAATGGTCTCTGTCGGGTTGGTCGTCGGCGTGATCGCCGCGATCACACCAAACGGTCCGTACTCTTCGAGCATAAGGCCCGTATCTCCGCTTAATGCCTCTGTTGTCAGGCATTCCGGACCCGGCGTTTTGTTGATGACAGCCAGATGCTTGGCAACCTTGTCCTCGTAGCGGCCCATTCCGGTTTCCTCTACGATTTTATGGCACCACTCTTCAATGTGGGCTCTGGAGGCCCTTCTCATTGCCTCGATCACTCTCTGGCGGTCTTCTATTTTATATTTCGTGATCCACTCGCGCTGTGCCTTCCAGGCAGCCTCGATCGCATCCTCGACTCTTTCGAAAACGCCGAGACCGTCACTGACCGGAGCAGGCGCCGTATATGCTGCTTTCTGTACAGCCGGAGCGGCTGCAGCCTGCCAGGCAGGAGTCTGTGCGGGAGTTTTTGTCTGTTCAATTCCGGAAAGAACTTTACGGACAATGGATTCTATTTCCTGTGAACTAATATCCAATTCCAATTGCCTTCCTTTCACATTACTATGAAAGTTAACGAGAGCGAGCCGTAGGCGACGCTCGAGTGTTACTTTCATGTATACGTAGTGACAGCGAAGCTGTCATGAAGTTTAATCATTGTTTCATGGAACGCCTGACAACCTCTGCCATTACATCGGCCTTCGGCGTATGGATCACAAGATCCGGTTTATCCGAAACGGATGCTGTCCCCTTTACGGCAGGCATGTTTGCTGCCGGTGCAGGCATCGCGGGAGCTGCAGGAATTGCAGCCGGCTTTGCAGTTTCTTCCGGAAGCGGAGGCAGCGGTGAACCCGGACGGATCAGTCCCGTCATTCCGGCAGGAAGCACGGATTCATTGACCGGTGCTGTGAGCCGGATCGGCTGCGGTGCCGGAACAGGTTCGGAAACAGGCGCCGCTGTCCTGAAGCTGTGCTCCTGTCTGCAGTCAGGGCATGCAGAAGCTTTTTCGCAGCTGCTGCAATTACCGCTGCAGTAAGAGGTCTGAGCCTGAGCTCCGCAGGATATGCCGGCGTGCTCCTTGCCGCATCCAAGGCATTTTGATGCCTTGCAGCTAAACTCCAGAGCCTCGACCAGGCTTACGGCCTCCCGCACGGAACGTCCCCACATCATGCAGCCGTCGTTTGGAATCACTGCGCCCTTATCTGTTTTGCAGAGAAGTGCGATTTCCTCAGCTGCTCCCTGCGGATCCGATGCATGGGTAAGCTGGATCCGGCCGAGCTTCCTGACGGAAGGGGAAAAGCCGGCAGCTTCTACTCCATGGCCCTTTGCGCCGAGAACTACGGCACATACCGGATAGGCATGCACAACAGCCTGCACGGAGTCATTTTCCCTGTAGATCTTAAGGTGTGCCTCCAGATCCGGAGCAAGCGGCTTCGGCTTATTTGTAGCCATCTGCTTTCCGTTCAGATCGATCCTGACCATCTGATCCTGTGTCAGGGCGAACTTATCTGCGCCTTCTACAGTGATCCAGATCGCGTTGGGGCCGACCCTTACGCTCAGAGACCCGTCGCCCGCTACCATGCAGCCCTTAGCTTCAAGCTTGGAAGCAGCTGAGATCATGGACTTTTTAGCCTCAAAATCGGAAGGATAAGAAATTCCCTGAATTACCATTTTCTCATCCCCTTTTCAAGCTGGGGGATTCCCAGCATCGTTCTGGCCTCCTGCGGCGTCATCGGCATCATGCCTTTTGACTTGATGACATCAGACAGGTCGGCGATAATTTTGGAATTACAATCGCAGTGTACGCCCGGAGCGATCATATCGGAGTCCTCAAAACCGACACGAACTGCCGATGCTCCTTTATCCAGAGCAACCTTTACCATTTCCCAGTCTTCACGGTGCGCCTGTGTATATCCCCAGATATATTCCCGGTCAGGGAAGTTTTCCTGCAGCGCGGCGATCATGTGATCGAGTGCCGGTACCGTTGCGGGCATTTCTCCGCCATGACCGAATACAAGCGCAAAGAAGAGCGGACGGTTAAAGTGGAATTTCTGATCAAGCTCCCGTACTGTATTGATCATGCCGAGCTCGAAAACCTCAATGTCAGGAACCTTTTTGTTTTCGAGGATCTTGCTGACGCAATACTCGACATCATTGATCGGGTTCTGATAAACGGCAGTACCGAGGTTGACGGAGCCGACATTCAGGCTGTTGGTCTCGACCCACTTAGGATAGCAGGTCTGGCAGCGCTCTTCGATCGTCAGGTTGGAAACGCCGCCGGTAGAGATCTCGATGATGATATCACTGCAGTACTGGCGGATGTATTCCACAGTCTCTTCCAGAAGACTGATATCCGGCGTAAGTCTGCCATTTAAGTCACGGCAGTGCAGGTGAACCATGCATGCGCCGTTCTTATAGCAATCATAGACATCCCGGGCTATCGCCCTCGGGTTGATCAGCTTATCCCCTGCTCCGACGGGAGCAACGGATATCAGAATTTTCTTCATAGTATTACTTCCAATAAATGTAGTGATCATTGACCGCCTTCACAATTTCACCGACCTTTCGGTTTTCGATGATACTGATCAGCTGGCGGTGCAGATCGATAAAGTTGTCAATATTGCCTTTTTCAATTGCCTTGCGTGTTGCTTCAGTACGGCTGGGCAATGTCAGCCGGTTGATATATTCCACGATCGTCTCGATCATCGGATTCTGTGCGGCTGCAGCGATTTCAAAATGAAAACGGTTGTCCAGCTCCAGGACTTTGTTTACGTCGGGAGCATCACTGTGCAGCTCTGCGGACATTTCCCCGAAGGTCATATAGATCCTGGGGAGAAATGCCGCAACATCCTTTCTCTGGATGATGACATTGAGCACTCCGATATCTATCATTTCACGCAGGCCGACAAAATCATTTCGGCTGTTTTTCTGCAGGATCAGGCTGAAAAGGACCGGGTCCAGCATGCGGCTGTTATAGCTTTCGCTCACATATGTGCCATCCGCACGCTTGATATAAATGACGCCGTAGCCCTGCAGGATCTTGACCGCTTCCCTGACAGAGTTGCGGCTTGCGCCGAACTGGGCGCTGAGCTCCGGTTCTGTGGGAAGCTTATCGCCGGGTTTCAGTTCTCCGGAGATGATCTGGTTAATGATCCCGTTGATCACCTGATCTACAACAGATACAGATCCTGACTGATGATTATGTTCCATTTGATTTTCCATACCCCTACCTCCTGATATGTCCGCACTCAAATCGATTATGTTGGGATGTTCTGCTTAAAAATGCAGCAAAAAAGTATTTTCAAGAGTTTTTGCCCTTATCATCCTATGTAGATATTGATATTATAGCATAATCAATCAAATGCGGACATTTCATTTTTACGGCATCAGATAGGTCGGAAGCAGAATAATCTGCGGAAAAGCTATCATCAGTGCAATACAGATAAATGTTGCGATCAGGAAAGGTACCAGCTTCGGGAATACTTCTCCGACAGTAATGTTCATCAGGTCACATGCGACGTAAATGCACATACCTACCGGAGGAGTAACAAGACCGATACCGATAACGACTGTGATCAGTACGCAGAGAACGATCGGATCAATACCTACGCTCATGGCAATCGGGAAAAGGATCGGCATGAACAATGTCAGAGTCGCGATACTTTCCATGAACATCGTAACGATGAAGAACAGAAGCAGGATCATGATCAGGATCACGGTCGGATTGGTTGAGAATCCGAGCATCGTATTTGCCATCCATTTATCGAAACCTGCGGTGGTAAGCATAACGGTATAAAGCTTTGCAGCAGCGATGACGATGAAGATACGTCCTGAAACTCTGACGGTATCCGCAAAAGCAAACTTAATATCAGCCCAGGTAAGCTCTCTGTAAATCAGACCGCCTGCAATCAGACCGTAAGCAACTGCGATAACACCGGCTTCTGTCGGGGATACGATACCAAGCGTGATGGAACCGACAATGATGATCGGCATCAGAAGTGCAGGCCAGCTTTCTTTGAGGCCATGAAGGAGCGGACCGATGGTGAAGTGGCCCTCTTCTCTTTCGACACCCTCCTGCTTTGCGATAAAGTAGGAAACGACCATCTGTGCAAGACCGCAGAGGATACCCGGAAGGATACCGCCAAGGAAAAGCTTACCGGTTGATATTCCGCAGATACCTGCCATAACGACCATCGGGATCGACGGCGGAATGATAATACCGATCGTTGAAGAAATTGCAGTAACGGCAACAGTAAACTTCTTGGAATAGCCCTTGCGGATCATCTCCGGCATGAACATACCGGATACGCCTGCGGTATCAGCAACGGCTGAACCGGAAATACCCGCAAAGATCATGGAAGAAAGGACATTAACATGGGCAAGTCCGCCATAGATGTGTCCGACGATGGAATAGCAGAAATCCATCAGACGCTTGGAAATACCGCCCTTGGACATCGTGTAGCCGGCAAAGGTATAAAGCGGAATCGCAAGCAGCGCCCAGGAGTTGATACCCTCGAACATACGCTGTGTGATCGTTACGGGAGCGCCTCCGCCGAGGAAGAAAATACCGCCCATGGCGGAAAGGCCGAGTGCCATGGCGATCGGAACGCCAAGGAAAAGAAGTACAAAGAAAGAAATCAATAACCAGGCAATCATTTGTTTTCTTCCTCCTTATTATTATCTGTTAATTGAATGATCAGATCCACGATTGCAGCCAGGGTGCAAAGCGCTCCGGCAATCGGGAAGATCGTATAAACCTGACCCATTGTAAACTGCGGCATGGTGGAAACAGCCTGCTTTGCCTTGGTGCAGAGCATCCAGCCTGAGTAGGTCATGATTGCATAAAATAAAATAATGAAAAGAGAAACGATAGCTTTATGAATCTTTGCAAATGAAGGATTCTTTGCTGCAAGCGTATCCACGAGTTCAACGTGCAGATGTGTGCGCTGAACTGTGATGCCGATGCCGGCAAGCAGCATTGAGAATACATTCAGATACTGGCCGCCTTCCATATACCACTTGAATCCGCCGATACCGGGAATATATCTGAGAATTACATTTGCAAGAAGAATTGCCATCATGACGCCGCACAGAATGGCAGCGATCAGTGTGCTGGACTTATCCAGAAAAGTCTGAAGCTTCTTCATGATTTGCTCCTCATAAATGAATATTAATAAGGTTAATCAAAATGTTCGGGTTCCCGAAACATAATATCTGGTGCGTAAAAACCTGCGGACGGGACAATGCCCGGCCCGCAGGTTTTCATACTTAGCTTCATGACAGCTTCGCTGTCACTTCGCATACATGAAAGTAGCGTGTTGCCTTCGCCCGATGGGCTCGGCTCACTGACTTTCATAGTAATACATGGATCGTATTGGAACTTATAGGAATTACTTGCCCATCCAAGCCTGAAGCTGATCCATCAGCTCGCCGTATGTAGCAGCGTTGTCGGTAAGAACTGAAGCAGTAGCCTCCTTGAAGGATGTAAGATCCGGATTGTTGATCTTCATGCCCTTAGCTTCAAGCTCTGAAACAAGCTCGTCTGTCTGCTTGCGGTTAAGCTCACGGTCATAATCTGCAGAAGCCTTTGCTGCTGCTTCTACGATTGCCTTCTGGTTGTCGCTCATCTTGTTCCAGGTTGACTCAGCGATGGTGAAGCACATACCGGAATAGATGTGGTTGGTAACACTCAGATACTCCTGAACCTCGTAAAGGTTGTTGTTGTAGATAACCGGGATTGGGTTCTCCTGAGCATCATAGGTCTTCTGCTGAAGTGCCTGATACAGCTCTGAGAATGCAAGCGGCTGCGGGTTTGCACCAAGTGCGCTCATGGTAGCCATGATGACCGGGTTCTCCGGAGTACGGATCAGAAGTCCCTTCATATCATCAGCAGTCTCGATCGGTCCAATGGAGTTGGTAACGCAACGGAAACCATTGTCATAGTGAGCAAGAACACGCATATTCTGCTCGATCAGACCAGCCTCAGCTGCAGCCTCGATCTCACCATCCATGAACTCCCATGCCTTGTCGAAACCGTCAAACAGGAACGGCAGTGCGGAAATTCCCATCTTCGGCTCATAGGTAGCGAAGTTGGAAGCGTCGGTGATGATGATATCTACTGTGCCGGAATCAAGTGAAATAGAGTTGATCAGGTCAGCATCGCCGCCGAGCTGTCCTGAAGGATAGATCTCTACGGTAACGGAACCGTTTGTCTTCTCTTCTACTTCCTTCTTGAACTCCTCGGAAGCCTTAGCTCTCGGGTCTTCCTCGTTTGTTGAGAAGCCAAGCTTCAGTGTGATGCTCGGCTCGTCAGCTGCCGGAGCAGCCTCTGCCTCTACCTTTGTCTCTGTCTCTGCTGCTGCAGCTGCTGCAGTTGTTTCTGCCGGAGCTGCTGCTGCAGTTGTCTCTGCCGGCTTGGATCCGCATGCTGCAAGGCTGAGTACCATTGCACTTACGGTTGCAAGAGCGATTGCCTTTTTCATAAGTTGTTTCTCCCTTTCGTTTTGCTAATTTTGTTTACTTTCATATGATTCATCACTATGCAGTGGTGATTACTTATTTAATAAGACCTTTTTTTACAAGAGCTTCTCTGAGAGCTGCTGCGCCGAATCTCGGGCTGCTTAAGACAACCTTGTTATACTTATCGGCGATATATTTCTCGCAGTATGCCATGGAGCCCTGTGCAAATACGATCACATCTACCTTGTCTGCGATCTGAGCCGCACACTCGGACATTCTCTCCTTGAACTGCTCCTGGTCAAGTCCGAAAGCACCGTCAACCAGGCAGTCAACAAGCTCTACATGGAGATTGTCTTCGCGGGCCATGCGGTTGATCGTGTTCTTGGTCGGCTCCAGCGTCGTCTTCAGAGTTGCCATAACTCCGATGCGCTTGCCCAAATGAGCTGCCTGTCTGCACATATCCTCATCGATCCTTACGATCGGCATGCCAAGATACTTTGCAAGCGGCTGAACGCTGTCAGCAACTTCGCCTACGGAACTGCAGAGATTCAGTACTGCGTCGCAGCCCTCTTCAGCAGCCTTCATAAACATTCCTACCAGTCTTGCTGCCGGTGCAGTGGTAACATAACCTGCATCACGGACGTCTGCAATAATGGAAGGATCAGCAAGGCTGAAAAGCTCTGCTTCGTCACCGATCTGCGCTCTGACCTCACGCTCTGTATCAGCGATAAGCTCAGGCGTTGTTCCGGTATAAATCAATCCTACCTTCATTTTCACACCTCTTTTAAACATACTATTTAAAGTAGTTTTATTTATTTAACATCCTATGTTAGATTACATCAAACAAGCATAAAAATAAAGCATAAATGTTGAACAAATTTACACCCATGTTCGTTGTGCAATATGTACAAGGTGGTGCTTTACTTCGTTGTGGAATTGACTGAAATACGAATAAAGGGAAAGATATGATGCGTTAAAGATCGATTTTCCCTAGAATCATTACCAGGCAGCTTGAATTCGGATCCTGTGTATTGATAAAAAAACTCACCCGATTTCTGTTCAGACAGATCTCGGATGAGCAAATATTTGAAATATAACATAGGATGTTCTAAGCAGAGCGTTTTAGCGGTACAGCAGCTGTCCGTCATGCACCATGGAAGCATCCAGTACAATATGGTCATAGACCTGCAGTCCGTAGGACGAGCCCTTTCTGACGATACTGTAACCGTTCGCGGTTTCCAGGATCTCAACCTTTCTGAATACTGTATAGCCCTTATTGACGTTATATACACCGTCAAGACTCATACGGGAAGCGATCTGGTACATACCCTTCTGATCCGTACCGGAACCGGCCGCAGAAGCATTTCCTGCTTCTGAAGACAAAGCGGCTGTCTCTGATTCCGCAGCAGAGGATTCAGTACTTTCGGCCTCTGTCTCACCGGAGTCTTCGGCAGAGCTTCCTTCGCCTGACTCTTCGGACTCTGAGCCGGATTTTGAGCTGCTCTCCGCTTCTTCGCCGCTCTGAGCATCCTCTTCCCTATCGGGTTCTTCAGTATCTGCAGCAGATTCCGCCGCAGTCTCATCCTGCGGTTCCGGAGGCTTCAGCCCTGCAGTACTCCCGGACGGATCCGGAAGCACATAGTCGCCCGGCTGCAGCGGGGAAGTCTCATCACAGTCAATATAGCAGTTTTCGCCGTCATTATTAAAGATCTCCGGCATGACAAACTGAGCTGAGGTGCCGGTCGCGCCGAAAACAGCTTTATAAAAACCGCTGTTTCCATTTGCATCCTCTTTTAAATAAGAAGAAGGAATCACATAAAAGTCTTTTTTGGTGACAGACTTGACAGGGATCTTAAGGCCCGAAACATCATTGGTTACGACTTCGAAATCTATAAACCGGTCCGAGGTAAACTGGACGATATAGCTGTCCATCATGAGAATGCCGTAGGGACGGCTGTCGGAGCCTGTGATCGTCTTAAATTTACATTTGACATCAAAGCCCTTATCCGGGAATCTGACCTTGAGAATGCTCTGGTCGCCAAACTCGTCGATGTCTTCCTGCTTCATCGGAAACGCGATCTCCCAGGATTCTCCGTTGATCATTTTATAGGCGGGAGATCCGACAGATACCAGATCGCCGGCCTTGATACTGATCTTGTCGTAGCTTTCCTTTTCAAACAGCGTCTCCTTGATATCGGCTTCCGAAACATCCTCATACCCGTCCGTATAGCAGCATACAACGCCAGTCTTATCCGCGGGAAATTCCTTGAAGGAGATGCCGGCATTGACCAGATCGCGGGAAATCGTACTGAAAATGTTCATGCTGGCATATTCGATGGTATGAGCATCCAGCGTATTCTTAATATTGTAGAGACTGCGGAAATTCGCGGGATTGAAGGTTCTGGAGAAGCCGAGCATCTCGGCGCGGATATCGGAAACCTTGGACGAATTCAGCTCGGACAGCTGCTCTGAATGCGTGTTCAGATAATTCATCAGCTGCCCGCCTTCATCAATCGAATAAACGGGTGAGCCCTTTGCCGCCTTCCTGCCGTCCGCTACATAAAAATATATGTAGCCGTTCGCCTGGGCATCAAAAATCTCCTCGTCCCGGATGATCAGGCCGGTATAGTTATGTTCCTTGACAAGACTGCCCTCTTCGACCTCGTAATAGCTGACCTGGACACGGTCCTTATAGGAAAAAAAGGTAAAAACAAAGTAGGCAAGCATAAGGATACCTAAAAGCTTGCCTACGGTTGGTCTGAAAATCTTTTTAAGTTTTCTGAAACGAGATTTCCTTTTAGCTGCCATTTAATTTAAAGAGCTACATCTACATACTGCTTGCAGCTTTCCGGAAGATCATGCTCATCCATGGAAATGCTGATCACAAAGTTAACGCCGTATGTCTGCGAGAGCGCTGCAATCTTGGAAATGATGCCTGAAATGTCGGATCCGTGAAGATTAGCAATGCTCAGGAAACCATCAAGGAAAAGGTACTCAAGATCGTGATCCTGTGAAATAACGCCGCAGATAAATCCGAGATAGGAATCTTCTGAATTAACGGGGAAATTGCTGATATTGATCAGGCGGATCTTGTTAGAAAGCTCGTACATATGCTGTGAGCTCTTATCTATATATACAACAGTGCCGTTTGCGGTCTTGATCGCTTCTTCAGCCTTGGCAAGAAGTTCTTTTGTTTTACCTTTACCTTTTGCGCCAACAATTAACTGGACCATGTTTAAAAGCCTCCTGTAAGGTTTGTGATTTAATAACTCTCAGTTATTGATTAAATTATATTACACGCGAAAATCTTTAGCAAGAAGATTTCTTGAAGAAAGCACCGAATCACTACAGTTGACACGATGCTGCAGTCCGGGGCACAGGGTACCGTCAGATGCCATAGACCTGCGGAATCGCAATTCCAGGTCTTTTGGCGAAGGATAGCCGTAGAAACCTGCGTGTATAGCAGGTTTCGAGGATAGACAAGCCGGTAGACCGCGTGAATTGCATTCCGCATGGTCTCGGCTATCTGTCTGGTACCCTGTGCCCCGGAATTAAGTATCAGCTTTGATTCTGACTCTTTGCGGCAAGATTCTTCATCCCTGCATAAAGCTGCTCATAAATCGGCGAATTCATAATAATCGAAATATAGCGGTTATTCTCCTGATCCGTTTCTCCGAGCACCAGGCAGAACCCGGCCTTACTGGTGTGACCGGTCTTGCCCGCAAGCACATTCATATTTTCTGCAAAGCTGAATTTGCCGCTGAGGAATGCGTTTCCGCAGGTCCAGGTGACGAGTCTGTCCGGCTGATCCTTATCCGAAGGATTTTTTACGGAACAGGTATACTCCGGAGTACTTGCAAACTCTATAAAATCTTCATGTTTAATAGCCTCATTAAAAATGAGGTACATGTCATAAACAGTCGTATAATGCTCTTCATCCGGGAGTCCGTGCGGATTTACGAAATGTGAATGCGTAGCGCCAAGCTCCGCGGCGCGCTTATTCATCAGTTCCGCAAAGGATTCGATATCTCCGCTGATATAATGTGCTATCGCTACGGCGGCATCATTGCCGCTCGGAACCATCAGACCGTACAGCAGATTCTTAAGAGTCAGCTGGTCGCCGGGCTTCAGGTCCGCCATGGAGGAACCGGAAACCGTGATTTTTGATTCATCGGGAACTGTGATCACATCATCCAGATTGCCGCGTTCAAGCGCAATCAGGCAGGTCAGGATCTTTGTCGTAGATGCCGGATAAACCTTTTCGAACAGATTGTGCTGTGAAAGCACCCTGCCGGTCTGCAGGTCAAAAAGCCCGAAGGCATGCGCGTTGACATTGTCGGTATTAAGGTCGCCGTCCCCGTCTGCCACGCAGAGCTTGCTGGCAAATCCGGGGACAAACAGGTCCTCGTTCGATGTTGTGATCAGTTCCTCATCCGGAAAACCATAATGATGTTCAAATTCTTTTTTGCTGCAGCCGCAGGCCGCAAGGCCCATGCAGATGACGAGCTGCAGCATCAGCAGTTTCTTACTCACACCACTCAAGATCTCCGTTTCCTAATGCCAGCACCAGAAGTTCTGCAGTGGCAAGATTTGTTGCAACAGGAATATTGTAAAGGTCGCAGAGCTTGATAATGTCATTGACATCAGGCTCGTGCGGTACAGGCTCCCCGGGATTTCTGAGAAAAATCACCAGATCGATCGCGTTATTGGAGATCTGAGCAGCCATCTGCTGCTGTCCGCCAAGGTGGCCGGGGAGGAATTTGTGGATATTCAGATCTGTGACCTCTTCAATAAAACGCCCTGTCGTATCCGTTGCAAAAAGCTTGTTCTTGCCCAGGATACTTTTGTAAGCGATACAGAAATCCTGCATCAGCTTCTTTTTTGAATTGTGTGCGATAAGTCCTACATTCATTCAGGAATGTCTCCTCTCCTAGTCTCTGCTTTGCAGGCCCACATTCAGCACCATACCGATGCCGAGATACAGAGCCAGCAAAGAGGATGCACCACGGCTGAAAAAGGGCAAGGTAACACCGGTGTTCGGAAAGAGTGCGATTGCAACCGCAATATTGGTAAAAGTCTGAAAACCGATCCATGTAGCAATTCCGACACAGATTGCAGCGCCGGTCAGATCCCTGGACTTAATAGCGATCCAGAGGATCAGCATTAAAATAATAAAATAAACGAACAGAATGCCGAAACATCCCCGGAAACCTAATTCTTCACCGATAATCGCAAAGATAAAGTCTGTATCCTCTTCGATCAGGAAATTGCCTGCTTTGACGGAGCTGATGTCTGTATTGAACAGGCCTTTGCCGAAAAAGCCGCCGGAACCGATCGCCATAATGGAATTTTTCTGCTGAAAAAAGGTATCGGAATACTGATCCGGGTAAAGAAAGCTCAGGATCCTTTCCTTCTGATAATCCTTGATAAATGGAATCAGATGGTAGTTATCCGTTGAAAAAAGAAAAATGATCAGCGCCATGAAAATACTGCCGATAATGACTGCGGCAATGATCAGCTTCATGCTGAGGCCCGATGTTATGAGCATCATGGCAAAGATAACGCAAAGGATCAGGGTCGTACTCAGATTGGGCTCCACAAAAACCATGACTGCCGGAACCGCAAAGAGCACAGCCGAGAAAAGCAAGGTTCTCGGTTCATTGATCCTGTCCTGATTCTTGCCCAGATAAGCGGCAAAAAACAGGATAATTCCCGCCTTTGCAAATTCCGCAGGCTGCAGCTGTCCGAGTACGGGCACCACGATCCATCGGCCGGCGCCTTTATGGACTGCTCCGAGCAGCAGAACCGCCAGAAGGATCCCGATCGTAACAGTATAGATCACGGTGCTGTATTTTGCCAGTCTGTGATAGTCAATAAACATGATGATCAGACAAATCACATATCCGGCCAGAGAACCGAGAATCTGACGCGAAACAATCGCCGTATCCATATTGGACGCGGACTGCAGGATCAGAATACCTATGAAATTGAGCAGCGCAACAAGTGCAAGAAGAAGCAGATTGTGCGCTTTAAAAACATACTTACCTTTCATGATCCTTTGTTAAAATTATATAATACATTGTAATTTATGTCACCCTGTTATATGAAAAATACATAAAAATACAGAGCTTGCGATTAACCATCCGATACATTAAAGATCTTAATGTCGGTCGCATCATCGTTAATGATCGACGGCAGATCGATTTCGCCGTAATAATAATCATAGACCTTACGCGCCAGGTTCGCCGCATTACCTGAGGAATAGGAAAACGGAATGACGACTGAAACCGCGATCTCGGGATCCTGATAAGGCGCATAGGAAATAAACTGTCCGTGGTTGCCGCGGGTCTTGACCTCTTCGGCAGTACCTGTTTTACCCGCGATCTCGACTGTCGTATATCCCTGGAAAACGCCTGCCGCAACACCGGTCGTAATGACACTGCGCAGTCCTGTATGGACCACATCCCAGGTCGACTGCTTGAGCTCGATCGTATCGATCTGCTCAGCCGGGAATTCCTGAATCAGGATGCCGTCGGAGTCTGTCTCCCGCTTCAGGAGAGTCAGGTTGAACAGCTTTCCGTTATTGGCAAGTGCAGTCGTATAGCGCGCAAGCTGAACATTATTATAAGCATTCGTACCCTGACCGAAGGCGGATCGCTCCGGGTCGCTGTCGGACATTTTGGGGTCCTTTTCATCGATCTGGATGCCGCTTTTGCGGTCAAATCCGAACATGCTCAGATATTTCTGCAGCTTTTCGAGACCCGAGGTCGTAGAATAGATTTCTTCTCCGGATACGGGATCATGCGTCGTCGAGAGCCTGTGTCCGTATTCCGCAAAGCAGTAGTTGCAGGAGTTTTCGATCGCGCCGGCAACCGTCAGGTTGGAGTGTCCGGGCCTGCCCTTCCAGCATTTAATATTCGGCGTGACTTCCTCATAGACGCCGGTGCAGTCTACCGTTTCGGAAATGCCGATCTTGCCCTCCTCAAGGACCGCGATTGCGGAAAGCGGCTTCAGCGTAGAGCCGGGAGCCTTGTTGGTCTGTGTTGCCGAATTGATCAGCGGCAGGGACAGATTGTTAAGGCACTCATTGAAATAGGCATTGTCATTGATCTTATTATTATCATAGCCCGGATAAGACACCAGCGCCTTCACATCGCCTGTTTTGACGTCGGTGATGACGACGGAGCCCATGCAGGGATCAAGTGCAAGCTGGGCAGGCGTGATCTCGATCTTGCGGATCTTGGAGATCAGGAATGAAAATGCATACTCGTCATCTCCTGCCGCCAGCGCCCGGTATCCTTCTTCGTCATACTCGATCACACCCTGCTCATAAAGCGCCATGCACAGCAGTCTTCCGCTGATGCCGTTCTTTTCGATGAGCATGTATTTATAGATCAGCTTATCAAAATCGGGATCATCATTCAGGTCTTCGATAATCAGCTTTGCGATCGAATCAAAAATATAATCCGCATTGTAATACGGCGCCGCATTATCAGTCGGAAGCATGCTGACATTTACCCAGCCCTCGGAAATACCCGAATAGATATAATCCTTCAGACTGATGGTATCATTCTTCCAGGAAAGATAGCTGTCACCGTAGGTATCGATCGCCGATGAGTTGACAATACCCACGGAGCTGCGGGAAAGATGATCCAGAATATACACCATATAGGCGATATATTCATTTGTCAGCGCATTCAGCGGCACGTCATTGCCGCTCGTAAGCTCGTAGGAGATCCTTTCGATGACCTCCTTTTTGTGAGCTTCAAATGCTGAGGCGATCTGCGCTTCCGCTGCGCCCCTGTTTTCCGTGTCAAAGAAATGCGCGGTATCGAGAATATTGTTGTTAATAAACTGGAAATAAGCATCGTCCACAGGGATCACGACATCGGATGCATTTGCAGGCGTTTCGATCTCCGAGGCGGGAACATTTACAATTTTGCTGGCAATGATACCGGCAAGACGCTGCTCGATCAGGTGATATACGCCGATCTGCAGGTTCTGATTGATCGTCAGATACAGATCATGCCCGGCCGATGGAGCGGTCTCGCTGATCACATCAAGGATCTGGCCATAGCTGTCCACATACATGTGACGCTCGCCCTTCTTGCCCTGAAGCACCTGCTCCATGGACTTTTCAATGCCTGTAGCGCCGACCTTGTCCGAAATGACGTAATCCGGATTGGTCTTCTGCAGCTCCTTCAGCTGGGTCTCGTCCTGGATGGAGCCCGTATATCCGATGATGTGCGAGAAATATTTCGCGTTATTATAGCGCCGGATATAAGTCTCCTCTACGTCGACGCCCTTCAGCTCGCCCTGGTTTTCCAGGATCTCGGACATGCAGTATTCATCGATATCCTCGGCGATCGTGGTCGTCTCATAGCGCTGGAAGGCCGTCTGGCGCAATGCGTACAGGATCTTTACCATGTCCAGGAGCATCTTGTCATTCGGGATAACAGGCGCGCCGTTTTCGTCCTTGATCGAATCGAAGGCATAGTCCGAGGCCTTCAGACGCACTGCCTCCTCCGCAGTGATATTGGAACGGTATTTAATTGTCCCGTCCTCCTGGACCGTATCGAGCTGCGCGGTACTGACGCCGTAGACATTTGCAATGAAACGACGTCTGGCGGCATCGGATGACCGGGTATAATAAAAGCCTCCGTTTTCATCCATATCGACCTCGAATCTGGACACAACGGATACGCCGTGCTTTTCAAGAATGCCGGCAAGGCGGTACAGCATGTTATTGCGGTCGTTATAGTTCGGATATGAGCCGTTGTCGGCAATAATGACATTGTAGGAAAGCCGGTTATAAGCAAGGATATTTCCGTCGACATCGTAAATATTGCCTCTGGTGCCCGGCAGCTTTACGCTTCGCTCGATCTTCTCGATAAATTCATTGGAGAAGGACTCGCCTTCGATCAACTGCAGATGATAGAGATTGTTGATCAGGATCGTAAAAAGCGCAAGGAACAGAAAGCCCGAAATGAAAATGCGGAGCTGAAGCGGCCTTTCGAGACGTTCCCGCAGGCCCTCTATTAAGTTTTTCAGTTTCTCACGCAGCATTCTGTCCTCTCAGGTCGTCGATCTGGTCGAGCTTGCGGTTGGTGTTCAAAAGAATATGGTAAACCGCAATGGTCACCAGCAGGGTGAAGAACATCTCCGGAAGGACAACCTTCTTCAGGAGAAATTCCATATTTACAAAGCCGAAGGTCAGGATCCTGTACACGATCATGGCGGCGTTGTAGAAGAAATCGCATACAACGCACAGGATCAGCGGCAGGATCATGGAATCATTGCGGTATTCTTCGGTAAAAAGACCGCAGAAAAAGCCGAGGTAGCTGTAGATCATGATAAAAAGCCCGAACGGTTCGGAATAAAACGTATCCATCATCAGCCCTGCAAACAGGCCGCAGATGATCCCTGTGGTCGGGCCGTACATAAAACCGTAGGAAAAGGTGATGATCAGCAGCAGATTCGGCGCGGCAAACAGGAAGCGCACCATCGGAAAAAGACATGTCTGCAGAATAAACGCAAACATGATCAGAACAAAATATATGATGATTCTTTTAACAATTGTTTTGAATCTCATTCGCTATCCGGCTGTACAATGCCGGACTCCGTCTTGATCTGTGTGATGATCAGCACCTCCTGGATATCCGAAAAATCTGCAACAGGGATCAGTCTGCCCGACTTGGTCAGATGCTGGGAATTGATGTTGATATCCGAAGCATACCCGATCAGGATCCCGGGCAGATATTTGGTGCTGAGATTGGATGTGATCACCGCGTCTCCGTCATTAAAGACAGCGTTCTTGTCAATGTTGCTGATATTGAGCGCGCCGGTCTCGTATGCCTCAATATTGCCCTTGACGAGACAGGTGTCGTTGCTGTACTGCGACATCGCATAGACATTGGATTCGTCGTCGATAATGGAACGTACTGTCGCGTAGTTGGCGCCGACATCCACTACGATGCCGATCAGGCCGCCACCGCCGATCACATTCATATCTTTTGTAATGCCGTCCGCAAGCCCTTTGTCCACACGGAAAATGTTGAACCATTTCTGGGAGTCTCTGGAAATGACTCTGGCCGCGACGGTAGGATAATCCCGGTAGTTCTGGTCCAGCTTGTACAGCTCGCGGAGACGCTCAAGCTCGAGGGAGTCGGAACGAAGCCGGTTATTTTCCGCCACCAGCTCGTCGATCCGCTTCATAAGCTCCTGGTTTTCCGCATAGACCTCATGCAGGTGCCTGTTCTCCCTGATCTCGGCAGCTGCTGCATTGCCGAAATGGCTCACATTCCGCTGGATCGGCACCAGAAAATAGTTCGCATAGACCCTGACCGGGTCCAGGAGCGAACTGTCGATATAGGTGATCGCCATAAAGAATACGCAGAAAATCGTTATGACGATCAGCATGATTTTTGAGTATCTGTTGCTCATGTATGAATGAGGCCTTTCTCGGCAAGACTTATAAACAGGTTGTCACCGATCACAATAGAATCCTGAAGCGGAATATTCATCATGCGTCCGAGATCCTCCAGCAGTCTGGAAAAACGGATATCTTCACTGCTCGGCTCCGGATCCCCGCTCGGATGGTTGTGGACCATGATCATGGCCGCAGCCCTGCAGCTGACGGCCGGAATAAAAATCTCCCTCGGGGAGACCGCCGAATAATTGACGGTTCCTTTGGATACAAGAAAGCTTCTGATCATGCGGCACCTGGAATCCAGCAGCATAATGTGGACTTCCTCTTCAGACAGGTCCTTAAGCCGGGGCATATAATAATCCGCCACACTCCCGGGGCTTCCCATGTCCGGATGCTCTTCGGCCCTTTCACGGGACATGCGGCGGCAGAGCTCGCCAAGGCAGCAAAGCTGAATGGACTTGACTCTCCCGATGCCTTTGATTTCGCGCAGCTCCTCCAGGGAGGCCTGCATCAGACGCCTGAATCCGGTCTTCTGCCCGCTGGGATAAAGGATCTCTTCCGCAAGTCCTACCGCGGAGATGCTGGCTGTTCCCGTCTTAATGATGACAGCCAAAAGCTCGGGATCAGATAAATACTCTGCTCCCAGCGCTTCACATTTCTCATATGGACGCAGCTCCGGCGGCATATCGGAAATCAGCTTTCCGTGACGCAGAGGCACACCGGCCGGCTGGTCTTTTGGAGTTATAAGGTCCTTTTCGTATCTTACTTCTGACATAAATACTGTCCGACCGCAGAACGAACCTTACTGAATATTGCAGGCAGCATGATCCGCCCGCTCAGCAGTAAATCAGTCTGTGATAAACATGCAGTATCCATTCAATGCAGAACCGTTTATGGATTTTAACATAAAAAAAACGGTATGGATAGAGAATGCATACCGTTTTTACAAAATTGTAAGGTTCACGGGTACTGATCAGAGGCCGGCCGGCCAATGAAATGCAACCGTTCATACACTTAAAGCCGGATCAGCCCGTCGTCCAGCATCTGCTGAACCGCCTTCATGATACCAAGCTTTCCGTGCGGATAGGTGAGCCCGCCCTGGAAAAACACCTGATACGGCTCGCGCAGGGGACCGTCAGCGCTCAGTTCGATGGAAGAACCGGAAATAAAGCATCCGGCAGCCATAATAATATCGCTTTCATAGCCCGGCATGGGCGCCGGTTCGGGCGCTGCAAATGCATCCACGGCGGCAGCCTTCTGGATTCCTCTGCAGAAGGAAATGACAAGCTCCGGACTGCCGAGCCGGATGGATTCGATGATATCGTGCCGGACCTCTTCCGCCCCCGGATTCGCCGTAAAGCCAAGCCTTTCAAATACGGCAGAAGCCAGTACCGCCGCCTTTTCAGCCGCCGCAGTCACTGTCGGAGCCAGGAAGGTGCCCTGATAAAGCAGACGGTTATTGCCAAGGGACGGGCCGAGTTCTTTGCCAAGACCCGGTGCAGTCAGCCACATGGCTGCATTTTCCACACATTCATGCGTGCCCGCAATATAGCCGCCGACGGGTGCGATCCCGCCGCCCGGATTCTTGATCAGGGAGCCGACGACCATATCCGCTCCGGCCTGTGAAGGCTCTGTCAGCTCCGTGTACTCTCCGTAGCAGTTATCCACCATAAAGATCAGATCCGGCCTGATGCTCCTGATAAATGAGATCAGCTCCCCGATCTCTGCAACGGAAAAGCTGCGCCGCTCCGCGTATCCGCGGCTTCTCTGGATTTCGACCAGGCGCGTACGGTCATTGATTGCCGCACGAATGCCTTCGTAATCAAAGCCCCCGTCCGGAAGCAGGTCGACATAGCGGAAAGAAACGCCGTATTCCTTCAGGGAGCCGCGGCCCTCCGTCACCCCGAGGACCTGCTGCAGTGTATCATAGGGCATACCCACCGGGGAAAGGATCTCGTCTCCGGGGCGCGTATTACCGAACAGCGCAGTCGCAAGCGCATGTGTGCCGCACACGATCTGGCTGCGGACAAGCGCATCCTCGGTGCCGAAGATTCTGGCATAGACCTCCTCCAGGCGGTCCCTGCCGACATCATTATATCCGTAGCCCGTCGTCTCAAGCATGCATGCCTCGGAAACATTGCATTCCTGCATGGCGCGCACTACCTTCATCGTGTTATATTCGCAGATTTCGTCAATGCCGGCAAAACGGTGCCGTACCTTCTCTTCCGCTTCCTTCACCAGTGCCGCGACGCCGCTGCTGATTCCAAAAGCGGCATAAATATTGTCCGCGACGCCGGTGCTGTTACAGCTGGTGTCAGCACCGCTGCCGGTGCCGTTATAGATATTTTCTGATTTCATCCAATGGGTCTCCTTGGTCCGTATCGATCCAGACGGCATTCTTTTCCCGCCTGAACCAGGTAAATTGTCTTTTGGCATAATGCCGGGAATTGAGCTTGATCTGCGCAATTGCCTCATCCAGCGTGCAATGCCCGTCAAGATAGGCATAGATCTCCTTGTAGCCGATACCCTGCGCGGCTGTGGAATCCATCCTGAGGCCGCCTTCCCGAAGCTTCAGGGCCTCCTGTACAAGCCCGTCTTCGATCATCCGGTCCACACGCGCATCAATGCGTTCATACAGTGCCTGCCGGTTTCCGCTCAGCACAAAATAGCGGTAATCAAAGGGCGAATGCGATTTCCTGGCCTCCTGTTCGCGGTTATGGCGGGCGATTCCGCTTCCGTGCAGCTTATAATATTCAAGCGCCCGTATCACACGCTTCAGATTATGCCGGTCGATCACGGCTGCGGTCTCCGGATCAAGCGCGGAAAGCATGGAAAACAGCTCATCCGGTCCGTCTTCCCTTTCCGAAAGCTTCCAGAGCTCGTTTCTGTAAATGTCATCGCGCGCTTCTTCTTCGGTAAAATCGATCTGGTAAAGCAGGGCCTGGATATAAAAGCCCGTGCCTCCGCAGACGATGGGAATATGGCCGTTTGCATAGATCTTCCGGCAGGCTGCATTTGCATATTGCTGAAACACGGCCGCATTGAACTCTTCGTTGACATCCAGAATGTCGATCAGGTGATGCGGCACGCCCTGCATCTCTCCGGGCGTGATCTTGGCTGTCCCGATGTCCATGCCGCGGTAGACCTGCATGCTGTCGGCGGAAATCACCTCTCCCCCGATTTCTTTTGCAAGTCTGACCGAAAGGCCGCTCTTTCCGATGGCGGTCGGCCCGGCAATGAGTATCAGTTTTCCGAATTGTTCATTCAAGTTAAAATCTCCACGGGGCATCAGGAAACGATGCGCTTAAACAGTTTTTCCAGATCCGTCTTCGACCACTTAATGATCGTCGGGCGGCCGTGCGGGCAGGCATAGGGATTTTCAAGCGTCAGCATTTCCCCAATCAGTGCGCGCATCTCCTGCTCGGTGACCTTCATATTTCCTTTGACGGCGGCCTTGCAGGACATCGAAGCGATCTTGTCATGGATCAGATCCGAAGAAATGCCGCGGCCGTCTTCGAACAGGCTTCCGATGAGGCTCCTGAGCACCTCCTCATCCCCGAGCTCGGGCAGATTTGAAGGCACGGCGCGTACGATATAGTCACGGTCCCCGGCATATTCGATCTCATAGCCGAGGTCCGCAAAATCATCAAGATATTTTTCCAGAAGCATGGCCTCATTTGCGCCAAGCGTCAGCACGATCGGCGGAAACAGCATCTGGGATTCGACGGCATGACTCCGGATCAGAGCGGAAAAGCGCTCGAAATTGACCTTTTCATGCGCCGCATGCTGGTCGATGATAAACAGCTCATCGTTGTATTCAATGATCCAGTAGGTCTCAAAGACCTGAC